>CAXNHX010000060.1:0-6223 GCA_964202305.1 Aquiluna sp. | reverse complement strand
CGCACCTAAGGCTAGAAACACCGCTCCGCAAATCGCCAATCCGATTGCGAGAAGTCGCAAGAATTCAGGTGAACTCAAACAAATCTCCTGTCGGAAGCAAAGCCCTAAAATCCTAGACCACGACCCTAAGAACATTCTGTAGATTGGGTCAGTGCGCGTTCGAAACATAGTCATAACTGGGGATCCTGTTCTACACAACAGAGCTCCGGATGTTATCGAAATCAACGACTATGTAAGAGATCTAGTCGAAGACATGTATCTCACCATGGACGCCGCACCTGGGGTTGGTCTTGCCGCCCCCCAAGTTGGAATACCCCTACGCATCTTCGTTTTCGATTGGGAAGATGAGACCGGCAGCTACAGAGACGTAGCGATTAATCCCTCGCTGATCGTTTCGGAACTTGAGGAAAGGGAAGCAGACCCAGAAAGTGAATCCGAGGGTTGCCTATCGGTTCCCGGCGAGAGATTCCCGCTACTGCGTGGGCTATCGGCCACTCTCACAGCACTAAACATATCTGGTGAGAGCTACACCATCCAGGCACAGGGCTGGCTGGCAAGAATTTTTCAGCACGAGTATGACCACCTCGAGGGCACCTTGTATGTCGACCGGCTCGATCCAAAGCAGCAGAAATTGGCCAAGAAAGCAATCAAGGCAAACGGTTGGGGAGAACCTGGCAACTCCTGGTCGCCTGGAGAAGACTTTCTAGAGCCCTAGATAGCGCAAGCCAGCGGCGACTACCGCAGCCACTGCAACCACAACGATGTAGGGCACGCGAATCGCCAGCAGTGCGGCAGCAACGACCAGGGCTGGGGCCCTGGCGTCCAACTGCAACTCACTGCCAACGGCGAAGCCCTGGATGCCAACGAGCGCGGCAAGCAAAGTGATCGTTATGCGATCAGATAGCACCCGGAGCCTTGGCGAAATGTACCTGCTTGGCACAAGATAACCCAGCAGCTTCCAGCTGTAAACGGCCAAGGAGGCCAAAACCACAGTGAGAATCACGCTTTCCTCCCTATAGGAAGGAGTGCGACAGCTGCCGCGAGCAGAATCGGAACTCCCGCGGGGAAAAACGGCACCGCAAATAACGCAACAAGCCCACCGAGCAGGGCCAGCAGAAGATTCTCCCTGAGGCGAGGCCATAGCAGACCGAGGAAAGCAGCGGCGGCGGCGGCGTCCAGCCCCCAAGACTCAACGGAACCAATCAGGTTTCCACCAAGAGCGCCAAGCAAGGTGGCAAGGTTCCAAAAAATGAACACCCCGATGCCGGTGAGCCAGAAGCCGAGCTTTCGATCTTTTGGCCCCTCTTGCGCCGCACTAACAGCGTTCGACTCGTCGATCGTGAGTTGCGCCTGTAGGAAACGGGTAAGTCCTCTTGGCCCAAACTCGGGCGCTAAACGAAGCGCATAAAAGGAGTTGCGCACCCCTAGAAGCCAAGCTGAGGCGATCGCAGTGATCGGCGCTCCGCCAGCCGCGACCACTCCAACAAAAGCAAACTGGGAGGCCCCTGAGAACATAAGAAGTGAGAGCAGCATGACCGAGAGGACATCAAGCCCTGCAGCTACACCAATAGCACCAAAGGAGATGCCGTAGAGACCTGTTGCGAGAGCCACCGAAAGCGAAGTGGAAATAACGGTCTTGGTCATTTCCCTCCAACCAGAAGCTCCCCGGCTTGGACTCGAACCAAGAACCTATCGGTTAACAGCCGATTGCTCTGCCAATTGAGCTACCGAGGAATAGCGCCTGAGCGCCCTTGAACATTAGCAGAAAATCTATGACTTCATAAGCGCTCTGCGCTCAGATTCCAATTCCACCAACTGCTTAGAAATGGCCGCCTGAGCCTCTGGATTACTCTCAGCATCCACGCGTCGAAGCGCTGCCATAAGGTCAACTTTTTCCTGACCGAGCGCCTGAAGCATCGCCCCACGAACGACACCCTTGCAATAGCGCTCGAACTCCACCTGCCCATTCACTGGGAGGGGTGCAAGCGATAGCTCCCGAATCAGATCTAGCTGAACCTCATCAGCCCGAGTGGCCAGAAGGTTTGCAAATCCAGCCTCCGACAATTGCTGTCCCATCGAAACCGCCAGTTCAAGAATCGACTGGTACTCCCCCGACGAGAACCCGGCCGCGGACATCCGCTGCAGCTGGTCAAAGGTGAAGGATTCTGGGCGCTGCAATAACACTTCGAGAATTTGTCGCTCCAGCCTTGCCTGTGGCGAATCCACGGCAGGTTTTGCAGTCCCCGCTTGTCGCATGGGCTCGACGCTCTGATTAATGAGATTTCGAGCATCGCCTGCAACAAGTCGAGAAACGTCGGCTGCATCGAGAGATACCCAGTCAGCCAACTGTTTGGTGTAGCCAGTGCGAAGAGCTGGATCCGCGATCTGAGCGACTACTGCTGCTGCTGATCGAGCTGCCGCCACCCGGGAATCAAGATCGGTCAGAGTGAACTGAGCAATCCGGTGCCTAATAACGAATTCAAACAGCGGCTTCTTACTCTCTAGCATTTGGCTGATAGCAGCGTCACCACGCTGCTGCCGCAGGTCCGCTGGATCTAAGCCGTCGGGTCCTGCAGCGACGAAGGTCAAGGCGTTGAACTTGCTGCTATCGCCGTAGACCTTCAGAGCTGCCTTTTGTCCCGCCGCATCCGGATCGAAGGTGAAGACTACGCTCGCTGGGTCCTGTGATTGACCCAGCAGGCGATTAATTAGTTTGATGTGCTCCTCGCCAAACGCGGTGCCACAGGTAGCAACCGCAGTCTGGTGACCGGCAAGATGACAGGCCATGACATCGGTATAGCCCTCAACAACGATCACCTCTCGAGACTTGACGATTTCTTTTCGAGCCAGGTCTAGCCCGTATAGAACGCTTGACTTGTGATACACCGGCGTCTCTGGAGTATTTAGATACTTCGGACCCTGATCGTCCTCGTATAGCTTTCTAGCGCCAAATCCCAGCACTTGGCTGTTGGCGTCGCGTATTGGCCAGAGCACCCTACCCCGAAATCGGTCATAACCACCTTTTTCAGACTCCATGGCCAGACCGGCCAGCACGAGCTCCTTGAGCTCGTAACCATGCGACACAGCGTGATTGATCAGATTTTGCCAACCCTTGGGGGCATACCCAATTCCAAAGCTTGCAGCACTCGAAGCATCGAATCCCCTACCAACCAAGAATTGCCTTGCGGTTTCACCCTCGGACTCAGCAAGCTGTTTTTGGTAGTACTCGGAGGCTAAGAGATTTAGTCCGAGCAACCTGGACCTTGATGAAGTGTCTTCACCACCATCCTCATATTGCAAGGGGAAATTGAACTTCTGGGCCAACTTCTCAACCGCATCCATGAAACTTAGGGACTCGATCTCCTGAACGAATTTGTAGACGTCGCCACCGGCACCGCAACCAAAGCAGTGATAGAAAGGCGGGTTGGACCGCACGTTAAAACTGGGAGTCTTCTCACCGTGGAATGGGCACAAACCCTTGAAAGACCCCGCTGACGCCGGCTTCAGGGACATGTAGGAGCCGACAACATCCACGATGTCAGCCTTCGCCTTGAGCTCTTCGATGTCTGACTGACGAACTCTTCCTGGCATGCTCAAATCCTAGGTGTTCAGCTTGGCAAGCAGAGCTATTGCCGCCGGATCTGTGAGCGACGCAACCTGATCGACTATGACTCGCTTCTTTGCCTGCTCCGAGCTCGCCCTAGACCAAGCCTCAGACCCAATTGCATCTAGTTCCTCACCGTTGCGTGAAAGCAGCGTGTCAGAAAGCTCAATGAGCAGCTTGCGCTGCCTTTCGTAGAAAGGCTGCCGATCACCGTGAGTCATTACGGTCGCTGCGACGATACCCTTCAGAACCGCAATCTCGCTTCTGACTCTGGAAGGGATGATGACACCGGCGTGGTAGCGAGTGAGCTTGGACTTTGACGCATTTTCAAGGATTGACTCGGTGGTTCGTGAGACAAAGGAGCCAATTAAGTCGCTCGCAAGGTTCTTAAGCTGAGCTTGTGCGCGAGCTGAACCGTCGAAGCTGAAAAGCCAGTAGGGAGACTCTTTCAAGTTGTCTAGCGCTTCCTCTAGTTGAATCTTGGCCAAAAGCCCCTCGGACCACTTGCCAATCTCGTCAATGAGTGCCTCGTGAGCGAGCGGGTCTGAGAGCAGTGCCGGGTCCAAGAACCCCTCGACAATCGCATCTTCGAAGTCGTGCACGGAGTAAGCAACGTCATCGGCAAAATCCATGATCTGCGCCTCGACGCACTTAGCGCCCTCGGGCGCATCGAGCCTCATCCACTCGAACACCTCTTGGTCATCCTCGTAGACACCGAACTTCGTCGTGTTTCCAAACTCGCTTGCACGTCGTAGCGGCCACGGATACTTAGTGGCCGCATCGAGCGAGGCCCTGGTTAGGTTCAAGCCGCGGGAGTTTCCATGATCGTCATATATCTTGGTCTCGAGCCGAGTGAGAATGCGGAACGTCTGTGCGTTACCCTCGAAACCGCCAATGTCCGCCGCCCAGAAGTTCAAGGCCGACTCGCCGTTATGGCCGAATGGCGGATGGCCAAGATCGTGAGCAAGGCAAGCCATGTCTACAAGATCCGGGTCAATCCCGAGGGCATTGGCGAGCTCTCTGCCAACCTGTGCCACTTCCAGTGAGTGGGTGAGTCTGGTTCTCGCGAAATCCCCGGAGGTTGGTGAGAGGACCTGAGTCTTCGCGCTTAGCCTTCTAAAGGCAGCCGAGTGAAGCACTCTGGCCCGATCCCTGGCGAACTCTCCTCGAGCCGGCATTTGCGAGCGCGGTTGAGACACAAACCTCTCGCGGTCGAACTCTTTGTAATCGGGTTCATCGGTCGACTTGTGATTCATCGCCTAGCCCCCCGAAACCGAAAGCTCTGCAAGGTTCAAAGAAGAGCGGTGTTCATCACTTAACTCCCGAGACTGGAGCCAATTCTCTGGCAGCGCGCAGGACTTTACCGAGCCGAGGCGTCCCCTTGGACCCTCCGCTTCCTCACCCGGGAAGGCGATGTCACCATCTAGAGTTCCGAGCAGATCCTTCGCATGCTGAAGGGACTCGACTTGAGCCAGAGCAGCCCTAAACTCGCCACCAACCGGGTAGCCCTTGAAATACCAAGCGACGTGCTTGCGGATATCTCTGCAGGCTCTTCCCTCCTCCTCGAAAAATTCGATCAGCAGCTCTAGGTGACGAATGAATCCATCAGCCACCTCGCCGAGCGTTGGCATGGCGTAATCAATGTCGAGGTGGTCCTCGCCAGCTAGGTACTTCGTGACTGCCTTTTCAAGATCTGCAAACAGCCACGGCCTACCAAGGCATCCGCGGCCAACAACCACTCCATCGACCCCGGTTTGTTTCATCATCTGAACGGCGTCAGCAGCTGACCAAATGTCACCGTTTCCAAGTACTTGAACGTCGGGAAGAGCTTCGCGAAGCTCAGCGATTGCAGCCCAATCGGCCTGCCCCGAGTAATACTGCTCCGCGGTTCGACCGTGAAGGGCAACTGCAGTGACGCCAGCGTCACGTGCCGCCTTTCCAGCGTCCAAGAAGGTCAGATGATCATCATCAATTCCCTTGCGCATCTTCACTGTCACAGGCACATCTCCTGCGGAATCAACTGCCGCTCGAACAATGGACTCGAACAAGTCTGACTTCCAGGGAAGTGCTGCTCCCCCACCCTTGCGCGTTACCTTCGGGACTGGGCATCCAAAGTTCAAGTCGATGTGGTCGGCTCTGTCCTCAGCCACCAGCATTGTGACGGCTTCCGAGATTGTCTTTGGGTCCACTCCATAGAGCTGAATCGAGCGAATCTCCTCAGATTCGTGATGGGTAATCAACCTCATCGACTCTGGAGTGCGCTCAACCAGGGCGCGCGAGGTAATCATCTCTGAAACATAGAGGCCACCGCCATACTCCCTGCAGAGCCTTCGGTAGGCGGTGTTGGTGATACCCGCCATCGGTGCCAGGACAACCGGCACCTTTATTTCGTGAGACCCGTAAGTGAGCGACAAACTACCCGCTCAGTCGCTCGAAGAGGTAAGACTTCACTTGAGAAAGAGCAACTCTCTCCTGGTTCATTGAGTCGCGCTCGCGGATCGTGACCGCCTGGTCACCCGGAGTCTCGAAATCAACGGTGATGCAGAACGGCGTACCGATCTCGTCCTGACGGCGATAACGACGCCCAATCGCGCCTGAATCATCAAACTCGATGGTCCA
>CAXNHX010000059.1:0-6245 GCA_964202305.1 Aquiluna sp. | reverse complement strand
GGGCGCGTAGTTGCGATTGGTCATGGATTCCTTAATCACATCAAGAATCCGCTGCTGTACAGAGGTTAGTTCTGTGTATTCCATGGTCCCTTCCTAAAAATGTCGGAGGCATGACATTTACTTTTCCTATCGAAAGAGTATTCGGTTATTAGCGAATAACCAAACACATTTTCGTATGAAAAGAAAAAAAGCGGAACAAAAGTCTTGCAATATGGGCTTTTGCCTCTACACTAGAACAAGTGTTCGAAACAAAAAATCGAACAGAAGGGAACAGAGATGTTTGCAATCGGAAGCTACAGGCTGCAAAACCCAGGTCGTTTGCTTAGGGCAGCGATCGTGGTGGCAGTTGCTCTTGGTTTCACCCTTTCCTCGATTTCAGGATCGGTTGCTGGCAATGCTGGGCCGGTTCAGCTCGACTACGTGACCGTTCAGCAAGGTGAGTCCCTCTGGGACCTCGCGGCTGTTCATGCCCCCTCGAGTGATCCTCGTGACTGGATTGCGGAAGTAGTCATGCTGAATGCTCTGGAATCCGTCGACCTGACTCCTGGTCAGCAGATTGCTCTTCCGTAGCAGGTAAATCTGTAGTCTTGGCGTGTGCCAAGTCTCGAAGACCTCCCCATCCGCCCTGACCTGCGCGGGCTGAAGCCTTACGGCGCCCCACAGCTGGACGTTCCTATTCAGCTCAATGTCAACGAGAACACCTTCGGAATCCCGGAGAGTGTTGCACTTTCAATCGTCGAAAAGTTGGCACAGGCGACTCTTAGCCTGAACCGTTATCCCGATCGCGAATTTGTGTCGCTTAGAACGGCTTTGGCTGGATTCTTGGGTCACGGGCTGGTGCCAGAACAAGTTTGGGCAGCCAATGGTTCAAACGAAATACTCCAGCAGTTTTTCACCGCCTTTGGGGGTCCGGAGCGAAAAGCATTGAGCTTTGGCCCCACCTACTCGATGTATCCAAACCTTGCTCGAGGCACCCTTACTCCTTATTTGGAACTGGAGCGGGAGTCCGACTATGGCCTCAGCGCTGAATACTTGACAGAGCAAATTCGTCGTGAAAAGCCAGACATTGTTATTCTCTGCACCCCGAACAACCCAACAGGTGGCTCCATGGATCTGGATGCTATTACTGCGGCCTACGATGCCTTTGAGGGAATGCTGGTTGTAGATGAGGCCTACCAGGAGTTTTCCTCAGGGAAGAGTGCGCTCAGTTTGTTGCCCGGCCGAGAGCGCCTTGTTGTCAGCAGAACCATGAGTAAGGCCTTCGCCTTCGCCGGTGCTCGGTTGGGTTATCTTGCCGCCGATGCTGCCGTGGTTGACGCGATGAGAATTGTTCGGCTCCCCTATCACTTGTCGGCACTCACGCAGGCCGCCGCCCTAGCGGCTATCGAGCACGCTGATCACTTGCTCGCGAATGTTGAACAGATCAAGGTTCAACGGGATCGAATCGTGAAGGCTGTGACTGATTTTGGACTTACTGCCCACCCAACAGATTCCAACTTTGTTCTCGTATCGGGCTTTACCGACCCAGAGCGGATTTTTGAAAAATTACTGGAGCGCGGTGTCTTGATTCGAAACGTCGGAATCCCTAATTCTTTGCGAATTACGGCTGGCACTGAGGCAGAGACCACAAAATTACTTGCCGAACTGGCACTGTTGCTTGACTAAACTTGGGCGAGTACCCCAACCAAAGGCAATCTCTTGAGTCGTATTGCGAAGCTGAGTCGAAAGACCCGTGAATCCAGCGTTGAGCTGTCCCTGAACCTTGACGGTTCTGGCAACTCAAAAATCTCAACCTCGGTGCCATTTTTTGATCACATGCTGACCGCGCTCTCTAAGCACTCACTCATTGATCTCGAGGTTCAGGCAACCGGAGATACGGACATCGACATTCACCACACTGTGGAGGACGTTGCAATTGTTTTCGGGCAGGCTCTGAAGCAGGCACTCGGAGACAAATCGGGAATCGCCCGCTACGGAGATGCAACCGTCCCGCTAGATGAGGCGTTGGCTCGAGCTGTCGTAGACGTCTCTGGTCGCCCCTTTCTTGTTCACTCGGGTGAGCCTCAGGGATTTGAGTACCACCTGATCGGTGGCCACTTCACAGGCTCCATGGTTCGCCACGTCTTCGAGGCGATCGCGTTCAATGCCGGGATCACACTGCACGTCACTGTGCTGGGTGGCAGAGATGCCCACCACATCGCGGAGGCCGAATTCAAGGCATTTGCCAGGGCCCTGCGCAATGCGGTCGAGCTGGATACGCGCGTGAGTGGAGTTCCCTCCACTAAGGGAAGCCTTTGACCAAAACGGTCGCGGTTCTGGATTACGGCAGTGGCAACGTTCACTCCGCTTGCCGTGCTCTCGAAGAAGCAGGAGCCCAGGTGCTGCTGACCTCAGATCGAAAAACTTTGAAGGAAGCCGCAGGCATGGTGTTGCCTGGTGTTGGAGCATTCGCAGCCGTTATGGGAAAACTCGAGGCTCAGAATGCCTCGGGAATCTTGGACCAGCGCCTAACTGCGCTGCGCCCAGTCCTAGGGATATGTGTTGGCATGCAGGTCATGTTTGAGACTGGGATTGAGCACGGCGTTGAGACTGAAGGGTTTGCGCAATGGCCCGGCAGCGTGGAGAAGCTAGCTGCACCATTGCTGCCACACATGGGCTGGAGCCAGGTGCGAACGGAAGCCAATTCGACACTGTTCTCGGGTCTCGAAGCTGAGCGCTTTTACTTCGTTCACTCCTATGCCGCGAAAGAGTGGAAATTGGACATCCGGCCTCCCTTTCAGCCTGCCGCGCTGGCGTGGGCGCACCACGGGGAAGACTTCCTAGCTGCCGTTGAGAACGGCCCGCTGAGCGCAACACAATTCCACCCTGAGAAATCGGGCTCAGCTGGACTCAAACTTTTGGAAAACTGGATACAGAGTCTTTAGGAGAGATGTTGAAGCTCGAATTACTACCTGCCGTCGATGTTGCTAGCGGCAAAGCCGTCCGTCTAACCCAGGGGGAGGCTGGTTCCGAGGAGGACTTTGGCCACCCGGTAGAGGCAGCCCAAGCCTGGATCGATGCTGGAGCTGAGTGGATTCACCTGGTGGATCTGGATGCCGCTTTTGGCAGAGGCCACAACCGCGCAGTGATTGCTGATGTGGTTGCGAGTTCGACTGGCGTGAAAATCGAGCTTTCGGGCGGAATTAGAGACGATGTCTCTCTTGCCCATGCCATCGAACTCGGTGCGAAGCGAGTGAACCTTGGGACCGCAGCACTTGAAAATCCCGATTGGACGGCCAGCGCAATTGCCACCTACGGCGACCAGGTGGCTGTTGGACTAGATGTTCGAGGCACAACCCTGGCTGCAAGAGGTTGGACCCAAGAGGGTGGTGACCTGTTTGAGGTGCTCGCTCGCCTGGACGAGGCAGGTTGTGCCCGTTACGTGGTTACCGATGTAACCAAAGACGGAACACTCAAGGGTCCAAACTTGGAACTTTTGAAGTCTGTGATGGCCAGGACGGATAAGCCAGTTGTGGCATCAGGTGGAATTGCCACCCTGGATGACATCGCAGCGTTGCGCGAGCTTGTTCCAATGGGGCTTGAGGGAGCAATTCTTGGAAAGTCTCTCTATGCGGGACGCTTCACTTTGGAGCAGGCGCTCGAGGTGGCAGGTTACTAGTGCACGATAAGTTCTCGGATTCGGCTGGCGTACCGTGGGAGGGCCGGAGCTTTGAATCGAACAATTTTTCAAACGACACTGGGGAAACCCCAAAAGAGCTGACTCCAGTCTTGGCCGACAGACCCGTTTCCAAGGCGGCGCTGGTCGAGGCGCTCAAGGGCTCAAGGCTCCTGATTCCTTTGGTAGCGGAGCTGGGCGAAGGTGAGATTGGTCCGAATGGGCTGATGGTTGACAAGTCTGCAGACCTCGCCATCGTGGCGGTTGCGACACCGGATGGTCTGACTGCAATTCCAGCGTTCACTTCCGTTGCTGAGCTTTCTTCCTGGAATGCAAACGCCAGACCGGTCCCGGTTTCAGCTGAGAAAGTTTGCCTCGCAGCCGCCTCGGAGGGTCACAATCGAGTCGTGATCAACCCGGCAACGAGTGCACTCGCTTTGAGAAGACCTCAGCTTGCTGCCATTGCTCAGGGGTTGCCATGGGAACCACCGCACCGCTCAGCTCTGGTTCGGGAGAAGATTCTGCTCGCTACCAAGAAACACCTGATGATCTCGAGCGTTGATCTGTTTAATGGTGACCCCGAGTCAAAACTTGCAGCCGCAGAGCTCACGATTCAACTTGGATTCAAGCCAGGGCTCAATCCAGAGCTGCTAAAGGAAATACTCACCCAGCTTGCGGCTGACCTTCAGGTCCCTGAGTTTTTGGAGCTCGTGGACAGCTTTGGTTTCAGGATCGTGGTTACTAGTTAACTGGACCGGTGTATTTCTCACCCGGGCCTTTGCCCGGTGGGTCTTGAATGACGGAGGCTTCGCGGAAGGCTAGCTGTAGCGACCTCAGGCCATCGCGCAGAGGTCGCGCGTGGTGATCACCAATCTCTGGGGCTGCAGCAGTAACCAGACCTGCAAGTGCGGTGATAAGTTTTCGGGCCTCGTCTAGATCTGCTGGGGCATCTTCGCTGAGCCCGCACTGCACTGCAGCTGCACTCATTAGGTGAACCGCGGTCGTGTTGATTACTTCTACCGCTGGAACTTCAGCAATGTCGCGAGCTAGCTCGTCTTCCAAAATAACTCTTTTCTATTTCGTTACAGCTCTGCTAGGCTACCCGAGGCTCTGGGCATAACTGCTCAGTCAGAAGTGGATTGCGATCCCACCTGTCAACCGCCTAACAATAGGTTGCCTAGGTAGAGAGTTGATTTGTTTCTGCGCGTTCGCGTGGCCAAAAACGGTATCTAAGGAGCAGTTATTAGCGATCCTCGCATCAATGAGCGAATTCGTGTCGCCCAGGTTCGCCTGGTGGGTCCAGCTGGAGAACAGGTTGGAGTCGTAGACATCGAACAGGCTTTGAGAATGGCCCGAGAGTCCGATCTCGATCTAGTGGAGGTGGCCCCAGGGTCCAACCCACCGGTCTGCAAGATCATGGACTTTGGAAAGTTCAAGTACGAAGCAGCTCAGAAGGTCCGCGAGGCCCGCAAGAACCAGGTAAACATAGTGTTGAAGACCGTGAGATTTGGTCTAAAGATTGACTCTCACGACTACGACACCAAGGTTGGCCAGGTTCGAAAGTTCCTGAAGGCCGGCGACAAGGTGAAGGTGATGGTTGTCTTCCGCGGTCGTGAGCAGTCTCGTCCAGAGATGGGCGTGACACTGCTCAAGCGATTGGCAGAAGAGGTAACTGAATTCGGAACCGTGGAGTCGAACCCATCCATCGATGGCCGCAGCATGGTCATGGTGATTGGGCCGGTGAAGAACAAGGTCGAGGCGCGAGCCGAAGCCAAGAAGGCACAGCAGAAGCCTGCTAGTGCAGAAGAGAACTAAGGAGAGATCATGCCGAAGATGAAGACCCACTCGGGCGCCAAGAAGCGATTCCGCTTTACTGGCTCCGGCAAGCTGATGAAGCAGCAGATCAACATGCGACACAACCTCGAGCACAAGCCATCGCGCCGCACTCGTCGTCTGAACCAGGACCAGGTTGTATCGCCAGCAGATTTCAAGAAACTAAAGAGACAGCTCGGCCGCTAGGCGAGCGCGAAGAAGGAGTAAAAAATGGCAAGAGTAAAAAACGCCGTCAACTCGCTGAAGAAGCGTCGCGTCGTCCTAGAGCGTGCCCACGGTTACCGTGGACAGCGCTCACGTCTGTACCGTCAGGCAAAGCAGCAGCTACTGCACTCGTTGGTTTACGCATACAACGACCGCAAGGACCGCAAGGGTAATTTCCGCAGACTGTGGATTCAGCGCATCAACGCTGCAGCCCGTCTAAACGGCATGACCTACAACCGCTTCATCCAGGGTTTGAACCTGGCTGGCATTGAGGTTGACCGCAGGATCCTGTCCGACATGGCAATCCACGACCCCAAGTCATTTGCAACCCTGGTTGCATCGGCTAAGGCTGCACTGCCTCAGGACGTGAACGCGCCAAAGGCGAGCTAATGCTTAGCGATCCTCGATCCGAGCGGGTCAAGGGGATTGCAAGACTCAACCAAAAGGATGCCCGGTATGAAACCGGGCTCTTTTTGCTTGAGGGGTTCCAAGGTTTGAAGGAACTCGCACCTCACCAAGACCTAATCGCCGAAGTCTTCGCCACCGAGGCGGC
>CAXNHX010000058.1:0-6310 GCA_964202305.1 Aquiluna sp. | reverse complement strand
GAGGCGAGGCTCGCTGTTCGAGCCAGGCTCTCATTTACTCCCGGCCCCAGCTCGGCTTCGATCTGTTGCATGAGATTGCGGATTCGGACTCTGGTGAAAGCAGGGTCCTGGTTGTGCGGGTCAAGCCAATACTCAACCCCGCTATCGATACAGGCCTGGGTCAACTCCGCTTTCTCAATCCCCAGCAGCGGGCGAACCAGCTTGCCGTCCACAGCCTTCATACCTGCAATTGATCTCAGCCCCGAACCGCGGGTCAGGCCCAGCAGCACCGTCTCCGCCTGATCGTCGAGGTTGTGGCCGGTCACGACAAAATCCGCACCAACCTCAACACGCTGTTTCTCGAGAGCCGAATACCTAGCTTCGCGAGCCTCTGCCTCGGGGCCTGCGCCTCTCTTGGGGACCTTGATATCTAGGACCTTGCCGTCGATACCCATCGCGCTAAGTCGCTCGATGGTCGCTAATGCAACTGCCTCAGAGCCCGGCTGCAGGTTGTGATTCACAACCGCAGCAAAGACTTGGATGCCTAGTTTTGGAAGTTCGAAGTTTGCGCCCAGCGCAAGGGCCATCGAGTCTGGGCCGCCAGAAACAGCTAGGAGAACGCTTTTAGCGCCGGCTAGCTCTTCGCTCTCGAAGGTCTCACGAATCGCCCTGCGAACATTCGCAATTGGCGGAGTGAGCCTAGGTCGGGTTTCCATCGCTCTCGATTCGGTAATCTTTGTTTCGATAAGCCTATTTAGGAGATGCCTTGAGCCACGAAGTAGTTATTGAGATTCCCAAGGGTAGCCGCAACAAGTATGAGGTTGACCACGAGACCGGAAAGGTCTGGCTAGACCGCGTGCTCTTCACGCCTTTCGTCTACCCAATCGACTACGGAGCCTTCGAAAACACGCTTGGTGGCGATAATGACCCACTGGATGCCCTAGTCATGCTTGAGTATCCGGTCTACCCAGGTACCCACATGAAAGTCCGCACCGTCGGCATGCTGATCATGGAAGACGATGGCGGCCAGGACGAGAAGCTTCTCTGCGTGCTAGCCAAAGACCCACGCTGGGCTCACATCCAAGACATCGATGATGTTCCAAGCCAAGTCAAGAACGAGATCGAGCACTTCTTCAAGCACTACAAGGACCTAGAGCCTGGAAAGTGGGTAAAGCTTGATGGCTGGCGCGACAAGGCAGCTGCCGAGAAGGTTCTGGCTGAGAGCTACGCCAACTACAAGAGCTAGCCGCTTTGCAGCCGGTAGAGCGAGAAATCAGAGCAGCCCTCGAAAACTACTTCGAGGCCATGCACTCCCAAGACATGGAGTGCTTCGACTCCGTGTTTCACCCCAACGTCACGCTTTATTCGGCACAGGGCAATGAGTTGGTCTTGCGACCCCACGCGCTCTACCGTGATCAGGTTGTGAATCGCCAGTCCCCAAAAGAGCTTGGTAATCCCAGGGCTGACGAGATTCTCATGATTGATGTGCTGTCCGAGTCCATGGCACTGGCCAAGGTGCAACTGCAGATGTTTGGCGGGATCATGCAGGACTATCTGAACTTTGTGAAGATCGATGGCCACTGGTGGATCATCGCAAAGCTCTACGAAAAAGTTGGCGAGTACTAGTTTCCGCTAGCGGTTGGGCGGCCTGCGTATGGCCAGAGCTCTCCATAGCGAACCGGCACAATTCGCACCGTTCTGGCAGGGTTGGGTGCTTCAAGCATCATGCCGTCGCCCAGGTAGATGGCAACGTGGTACTTGTCTCCCGAGAAGGCCTTCTCAGTTGACCACCAAATCAAATCTCCGCGCTTGGCATTCTGGAATGGGACCAGCTTCTGTTGACTTGCCATCACGTTGAATTGCGCCGTAGCTGAGTGCCAACCGATGTAAACACCTGCTGCCGCATAGCTCTTCATGGTGATACCAGAGCAGTCCCATACGTTTGGTCCAGCACCTCCAAGCACATAACGCTCACCGAGCTGCTCCGAGGCAAAGGCGATGGCGATCTCGACCTTTCCGTAATCCGGTTCAGAGACGCTGTAGAGCTCGGGGGCGGTAGGGGCGGTTTTGATCAAATTCTGACGGCGCTCAGCCTCTAAACCTTCGCGACGCTGGCGCTCGAGGTCGGAGGCGGTGTCCTTCAAAGTTGCGAGCTGGTCCATCATCTCGGCTCGCTGTGTCTCTGACTCACGCACCTTAGCAATTACGGCATTAGCTGCGGCTTGGGCCTCATCGAGCAGTTTCTTGGCTGCCTCGCGGCGGACCTCGAGTTCTTCTTGAGCGGCGGCAAGCTCATTGGCTAACTGCTCAGCTTGCGACTTCTTATCAAGAGCTGCCTGGTAGATGGCGTCGGTGCGCTGAGCGAGCATCTCCTGAGTTCCAAGTCGATAGAGCAAGTCGTCAGCGGACTCTGGGTTGAAGAAAATCTCGAGTGTTGGGTCGCCGCTGGTGCCCATCTGATACATCCGAGCAACGATCTGAGCCATTTGACGCTCGGCCTCCTCGGCCTCAGCACCTGCCTCGGTAACGGACGCCTGCAGACCTTCGACCTTGCCAGCCATCACGTTGACCTGCTCGACAGCCTGGTTGTGGGCTTCGTTTTTCTGGAGCGCAATCTTCTCTAGCGCTCGAGCCTCGTCCTCGAGGGTGTCCAAAATGCCCTCGATGCGCTCGACCATCTTTTGCTTTTCCTGGACGTTAGCCTTCGCGGCCGCGACCTCAGCTGCGGTTGGGTAATCAGGGACGGCATATGCGGGAGCCAAGATCGCCGTGGTAACGCCAACGGCGAGCGCCGCCAAAGTCGCAATTAGGCCGAACCGTGCTTTATTCAAGACTCCTCCTAATTCTTAACCCTAAGTCAAACATTCAAGTAATCCCTGAGAGTTTTATAGGTGTTGCGAAACTACTCGGAAGCCCAGTAGTGTTGTGCGTCGGTAGTTATGAAGTCGCCAGCTTCACGGCCCCATCGTTTAGAGGCCTAGGACACCGCCCTTTCACGGCGGCAGCACGGGTTCGAATCCCGTTGGGGTCACACGGGCGATGAAGTTTGTACCACTCTGGCTCCGTAGCGCAGTTGGTTAGCGCGCCGCCCTGTCACGGCGGAGGTCGCGGGTTCAAGTCCCGTCGGAGTCGCTCAGTCCAGATTCTGGATCTGATGGAGAATTCAACCTCTCCAGGCTCTGTAGCTCAGTTGGTAGAGCGAACGACTGAAAATCGTTAGGTCACCGGATCGACGCCGGTCGGAGCCACCAGTAGGAGGCGGATAGTGACCGTAATCTTTGGTTTACTGTCCGCCTTTTCCTATGGCTATGCCGACTTCGTTGGGGCACTTGCCGCAAAGCGAATTCGCGCAGTCGCTGTCACCGCCTACTCCTTTAGTTTTGGACTTCTCCTCGCAATAGTTCTCAGCGCAATCTTTGGAGCGAGTTACTCCCAGAACACGGTTGTTGCCAGCATCTTTGCGGGAGTCTGCTCCGCTGCTGCCATCACCTTTTTGTATGCGGCCTTAGCACTTGGTCCAATCTCGATCGTGAGCCCGCTCACGGCCGTGGTCTCCGCAATCATTCCGGTCGTTGTCGATGTCGCTCTTGGAGCAAACCTGAGCTCTTTCGTCTTGGTGGCTGTGGTGCTGATCTTGATCGCAGTTGTGCTGGTGGCATTTGTGCCCTCACCTAACCTCACACTTCCCTCGGTTAGGGCCACCCTCTTCTCAATCGGGGCGGGTCTCGGCTTTGCCGGCATCTTCCTATTTTTAGATTTCACCGACTCAAACTCGGGTCTTGGACCGCTGCTGATCATGCGAGTGGTGGGGTTGCTAATCCTTCTTGGATTGCTGCTTGTGGTTTTCAAGCGCTCCAGCGGTCAGCCGTTCATCGAAAGAGTCACCGACTGGAAACTTGCCGGGCTAATTCTCTTGGCCTCCACCGGCGACATCATGGGGAACGTGGCATTTTTAATCGCCACTCGGGCTGGCGACCTGGCGGTTGCTGCCGTCTTGACGTCGTTGTATCCGGTGGGAACGATTTTGCTTGCAAGGATTTTCCTCAAAGAGCGCATTGCGAAATCGCAGCTGCTGGGTATCGTGCTGGCGCTTATCGGCACCACGCTCATTGCTGCTGGCTAGCGAAAAGCCTCGTAGGTCATATAAACACCGAGGCCAGTGAGGGCAACGCCACCGCCAGCTCTCACGGCCGCTAACCTGCCGAGCGAGGACGTAAGCCATTCTCTGGCCGTTCCGGCCGCTATCGCCCAAACCGAGTCCGACGCCACTCCAATCACCGAGAACAAAAGACCCATGAAGAGCATCTGGGTCACCGGTGACTCCCCTGGCGAGATGAACTGCGGGAAAGCGGCGAGAAAGAAAACGATGGTCTTGGCGTTAGTGATTCCTACAACCATCGACTCCAGCAGAATCCTCCTGGTCTTTGGTGGGTTCTCAATGACGGTGGTGTCGAGCACCGCCTTGCGCTTGACGATCGCACTGAGACCAAGGTAGATCAAGAAAAGTGCCCCGAAGATCTTCACGAAAAAGAACAGCTCAGCAGATTGGGCAATGAGGGCACCAAGCCCAAGAGCCACCGCGATGATCTGGAAACCAACGCCGATGGCATTTCCAAAAACACTCAGCACCGCAGCCCTGCGCCCCAGAACCAGAGCTCGGCCGATTGTGTAGACGACGGAGGGTCCGGGAATGACAATCACTACCAGGGCAATCAGCAAAAAGCCGGTGAGATTGGAAAGTGATGGCACGCATCAAAGGTTAGACCTAACTGGCTCAGTAGACTTCGAGCCTGACGCAAAAGAAGAAGTGAAACTTGCAAGCTCGTAACCGCTGGATCGCACTGGTCTTTATCTCAATGGCCATTTCCCTCGTCATCATCGATGGCACCATCGTCAACACGATTTTCCCGGAGCTTATTCGGGAGCTGAATCTTTCCTCCACGGAGGTGCAGTGGGTGCAGGAGAGCTACGTTCTGGTCTTCGCTTCGCTGCTGCTGGTTTGGGGTTCACTTGCTGACCGCATTGGTCGCAAGCGCATGTTGCTCATCGGCGTTGTGATTTTTGTGCTGGCTTCGGTCTGGGCCGGTCTCACCGACTCCGCCGCCGAGCTGATTGCCGCAAGAGTAATTCAAGGTGTTGGTGGCGCAATGGTGCTCCCAACGACACTTTCGCTTGTAAACGCGAACTTCCAGGGCAAAGAGCGCGGCATCGCCTTTGCGGTATGGGGTGCCACCATCGGTGGCATGGTCGCGGTTGGGCCTGTCCTGGGCGGCTGGCTGGCAACCGACTTTTCCTGGCGCTGGGCCTTCATGATCAACCTTCCGCTTGGAATCCTGATTCTGATCGGACTGCTGGTATTCGTTCCTGAGTCAAAGTCTCCGCAGCGCGCTGGTGGTATTGACCTTGTGGGAGCTGTGCTCTCAGTGATCTTGTTTGCCACATTGGTATTTGGCCTCATCGAAGGCCGCATCTATGGCTGGTGGGAGGTAAACCCCAATCGACAATTTGAGATCTTTGGTTTTGTTTGGCCCGAGACGGGACTATCGCCGATACCTGTGGCACTGGCGATCTCACTGGTCACCACGGTGCTGTTCGTGCTCTGGGAAAACAAGCGCGAAAAAGAGCAGAAGAATGTCCTGCTTGATCTCAACCTCTTCCGAATTGCCTCCTTTAGGAACGGCTCAATTGCAGCGCTGATTATCTCCATGGGTGAGTTTGGCATTCTGTTCGCCATCCCGCTTTGGTTGCAGAACGTTCTGGGTCTGAGCCCGATCAGTTCTGGTCTCGTGCTGCTCTGGTTGGCCGGCGGAGCCTTCATGGCCTCAGGCATTGGTGGTGCTCTGAGTGGCAAGCTGCCTCCGGCGCGGGCTGTTCAGCTGGGAGTGCTGCTTGAGCTGGTTGGTGTGTTGGGAATTGGCCTGGTTGCCTCGCAAGAGAGCGGCTGGGCTTGGATCGCACCGTTCTTGTTGATCTATGGAATCGGCATTGGTCTTGCAACCGCCCAGCTAACCGGCGTAATCATGGTCGATGTTCCAATGGAGAAAAACGGTCAGGGTTCGGGATCGCAGTCCACGGTTCGTCAAGTCGGTTCAGCACTTGGCATTGCGGTTTTGGGAACCGTGCTCTTCACTGGAACACAGGTTTCGTTGGAGCAAAGACTCGATGAGCTCTCGGTTCCGGTTTCTCAGATCTCGATTGTCACCGACGCGGTCGTGGAGTCAGCAGGTTCTGCGATTCCAGGTCTTGAGGCGGGTCTAATCGCCAACCAGGTTGAGCCAGCTCTGGCTGCAGAGATCAGAACCGCAGCGGGAGATGCCTTTACCGATGGCGC
>CAXNHX010000057.1:0-6395 GCA_964202305.1 Aquiluna sp. | reverse complement strand
GTTGCCCGACCACGACGAGTTCGCATCGTAGGGAATGTTGACGAGATTGGTGAGCAAAGCCCTCTGTCAAACCCCGATGTTGCCATCTATTCAGATCCTGCCACCGAGGCTGGCCGAATTGAGCTTCTGCCCTACTTCAAGGAGCAGGCGGTGAGCGTCACCGCTCACAGGTTTGGTAACCCGGTGAAGTTTGTGAAAGAACTGGCAATTTAGCCCCGATACAGGAAGTTCGCAGGTAGACCGAGTTGGCTCATGGGAGTAATCTTCCTTAGTGGCTGGTTCTAGCTAGCACAAACGATTCAGAGGTCACTTCTTGTTTATTCTTTCCAAACTCTCTCTCGCCAACCGCGCAGTGGTTGCACTAATCACAGTCATCGTGGCAGCCTTTGGCTTCCTGTCTGTGGGCTCCCTGAAGCAAGAGTTGATTCCATCGATCGAGATCCCATCCGCAGCGATTGTTACTTCCTACCCGGGCGCTTCGCCTGAGGTGGTTGACTCGCAGGTTTCCTCGGTCATCGAGAATGCCGTCATCGGTCTCGAGGGGCTCGAATCTACAACCGCCACCTCCACCACTGGACTATCCGTTCTCAGGGTCTCCTTCAAGTTTGGCACCACCACCGAAACCGCACTTGAGCGCCTGAACGCTGCTATCGCGTCAGTCGATGCTCAGCTGCCAAGTGACGCGAGCCCCCGAGTAATTTCAGGAAGTTTTGACTCCGTGCCAATCATCGTTCTGGCTATCTCTGACCTTGATGGGGACAACGAGCGAATCGGTGCAACTCTCGAGCAGGTCGCGCCCAACCTCTTCCGTCAGGTTGAGGGCATTAGAGATGTTGTCGTCTCTGGAGCCAAGCAAAAGCGCATCAATCTAGACATTGATCAGCGTGCTCTGGCTGCCGCCGGCTTGAGTCAGCAAAACATCAATCAGGCGCTCCAGGCCAACGGCTTGGTCCTGCCGGTTGGGTCGCTAAACGACGACGAGGGCAGCATTGCGATTCAGATGGGTTCAGCAGTTGAAACTGTTGAGCAAATCGAGGGACTCCCGCTGATCTCGCAGAACCCACAGCCAGGCGCTTCGGTCGTAACGATTGGTGATGTGGCGGATGTTTCCTATGAGGACGCGCCCGTCACCTCCATCGCGAGAACCAACGGCCGCGAGGCTCTAGCCGTTGCAATCACAAAGACTCCGGATGGCAACTCGGTGGCCGTGTCTAACGGTGTTCAGGACCTGGTTCCAGAGCTTGAGGCAGCACTCGGTGGCAATGTTTCCGTAGTCACAACTTTTGACCAGGCTCCCTTCATCGAGAAGAGCATCGAGGACCTGACGATCGAAGGCCTTTTGGGTCTCACGTTTGCAGTGATCGTGATCCTGGTGTTCCTACTGAGCATCAAGTCAACGATCATCACCGCTATCTCGATTCCGACCTCGGTTCTAATTACCTTCATCGGTTTGCAGAGTGCGAACTACTCGCTAAACCTATTGACCCTTGGTGCGCTTACCATCTCGATCGGTCGCGTTGTTGATGACTCGATTGTGGTAATTGAGAACATCAACCGTCACCTGAGTTATGGCGAAAAGCGCAAGACTGCAGTTCTTACGGCCGTGAAGGAAGTCTCCGGTGCAATCACTGCGTCCACCATCACCACGGTTGCGGTGTTCCTGCCGATTGCTTTGGTCGATGGCCTGGTTGGCGAGCTATTCAGACCATTCGCCTTCACCGCCGGAATTGCCCTGCTTGCCTCGCTGTTGGTCTCTCTCACGATCGTGCCGGTCTTTGCCTACTGGTTCCTCAGGATGCCGAAGCGTTTGCAGGCAATCAAGGCTGAGAACTCCAAGAACTTTGAGAAGAAGCAGCGCATTGCCGAGGAAGAGCGCGAAAAGCGTGGTCTGCTGCAGCGCGGCTACCTTCCAATTCTGAATGGCACGCGCAACCACCCATTCATCACCCTTACAGCCGCTGTGTTGCTGCTGGCCTACACCTTCTCACTCGTGCCGCTACTGAAGACGAACTTCATCGATGGCGGAGGCTCGAGTCAGTTCAGCGCCCGCGTAGAAATGCCGGCCTCGAGCTCTCTCGAAGAGCAGGACGCTGCTGCGCTTCAGGTTGAGACTGACATTGCAGCCCTTCCGGGCGTCGAAGTGGTTCAGACCACCATCGGCTCCGCTTCGGATGGTCGCGTGGCGTTTGGTGCCAGTGCGACCGGTATCGCAATCAACGTGATCGTTTCGGAAGACTACGAGGTCTCCGAAGTTAGAGATGAAGTGCTTCGACTCACCCCACCCGAGGGATCTGAAATCACCGTATCCAGTGGTGGAGGCTTCGGTTCCAGCGAGACCATCGACATCCAAGTTCTGGCTGCAGACAACGACCTTCTCACCGAAGCTGTGGATGATCTTGTCACGGGCCTACAGGGCATTGAGAACGTCACCAGCATCACCAGCACCCTGGAAGCCGATGAGCGCGTCCTGGAGATCATTGTTGACCGCGAAAAAGCCGCCGAGTATCTGCTAACCGAGACCGTGGTCTCCGGCATCGTTGCATCGCAGCTCAGGCCGCAACCATTGGGTCAGGTTCGCATCGAAGGTGAAGAGACCTCGATATATGTTGCCGGCCAACAAGCTCCAGAGTCGATTGACGAGATTCGGGCGATTCAGATTCCAACCTTCCAGGGTCTGGTTCGCCTAGACAGCATCGCCTCAGTTGAGGAGATTCTGAAGCCAACCTCGATTACCTCTGAGCGAGGAAACCGCACCGCGCGGGTTTCCTTGGCACCGCAGGGTGATGACCTTGGCGCCATCACTGCTGCCATCACCGAGCGCTTCGAGACCATCGAGTTGCCTGTAGGCGTCGAGGCCAGCATCGGTGGAGCCGCGGCCGACCAGGCCGAGAGCTTCGAGCAGCTAGGTCTAGCGCTTCTTGCAGCTGTAGCGATCGTTTACATCGTCATGGTTGCAACCTTCGGATCATTGATTCAGCCACTCCTGCTACTGATTTCAATTCCGTTCGCAGCAATTGGAGCACTGGGTCTATTGATCCTCACCGACACCGCCCTTGGTGTCCCTGCTCTGATCGGTATGTTGATGCTGATCGGAATCGTTGTGACCAACGCGATTGTTTTGATTGACCTCGTCAATCAATATCGTCGTCAGGGTCGCAGTGTCGAGGACTCTTTGGTCTCCGGCGCACGACAGCGCCTGCGTCCAATCTTGATGACAGCACTGGCAACCATCTTTGCTCTAACGCCGATGGCGTTTGGACTAACCGGTGACTCGGGATTCATCTCCCAGCCGCTAGCAATTGTCGTAATAGGTGGTCTGGTTTCCTCGACCCTCCTAACGCTGATTCTGGTTCCAACCCTTTACTGGTTGGTTGAAGGCCGCAAGGAGCGCAAGGTCATTCGTCTGAAGCGTCGCAAGGCCAAGGCAGACGCCAAGCTTGCGAAGAAGGCAGCCAAGCTTGCCAAGAAGCAAGCCGGTAAGTCTGGCTCGGAGCAGGTAGCCGAGGTGGTTCGGGAAGAGATTCCTGCGTCCGATTTCGAGCGAGCTGTTCTGAACGATGTGCCCCCCTTGGCTTGGAGCGATGACAAGGAAATTCAAACCGCAGCGGACATAGAGATTGATGATGAGTCATCAATGCGATGGAGCGAGCAGCCTGTTCCTCAGGCTCCAGCTGCAGCTAATCCCAACGATGGATTACCGGAGTTCCTGACCCAGGAGATTCCTCTGATTCAAGAGGCTGCGGAATCGAAAAAGGATAAGAAACGTCGCGAAAAAGAAGAGCGTAAAGCTCAGAAGAGGGCAGCGCGAGACTCTCGCCACGCCAACGACTAGGGATTAATGTCTGACTACATAGTTTGGGTTGACTGCGAGATGACGGGTCTCGACGTCACTGTCGATGAGATCTGCGAGATAGCCGTGGTCGTGACGGACCAGGAGCTCAACGAAGTAGACGCTGGTCTGCAGATCGTCGTGAAGCCAGGACGCAAGGCGCTGAAGAACATGGGCGAGTTCGTTACCAACATGCACACCGAGTCCGGCCTAATTGAAGAAATCCCCGGCGGAATCAGTATCTCCAAAGCAGAGACTAAGGTGCTGGATTACATCCAGCAATGGATCAAGGAGGAGCGAACCGCCCCCCTAGCTGGAAACTCCATTGGCACCGATCGCATGTTCCTGAATCGCCAAATGCCAAGCCTGGATTCTTTCCTCCACTACCGAAACATTGATGTGAGCTCGATAAAGGAGCTCACCAGGCGCTGGTATCCAAGGGTCTACTTCCAAATGCCAAAGAAGACCGGTAATCACAGGGCTCTTGCGGATATCAAGGAATCGATTCGTGAGCTGCGCTACTACCGTCAAACTGTATTGGTTGCAGCACCCGGTCCAGACTCAGACCAAGCAAAGGCTGTCGCTCAGTCCCTGAGCGCTGATACAATCTAGGGGTTCTGGCGAGAGCCGGACATGGTGGGTATAGCTCAGCTGGTAGAGCACCTGGTTGTGGTCCAGGGGGCCGCGGGTTCAAGTCCCGTTACTCACCCCAAAGAGAATCCCCAGTCCTTGGACTGGGGATTTCTCAATTACTGGCCTGCTCGCTCCAGAATCAGCTCGCGGACTCGCGCTGCATCGGCCTGGCCTCGCATGGCCTGCATAACAGCACCAATCACAGCACCGGCAGCCTGAACCTTGCCCTCTTTGATCTTCTCGAGCACATCTGGCTGCTTAGCTAGTGCTTCATCAATTGCAGCAATCAAGGCACCTTCGTCTGTTACGACCTTCAGGCCACGCTTTTCGATGACCTCCTCTGGCTCACCCTCACCGGCAAGCACACCTGCCACGACATCACGTGCGATTCGGTCATTGAGCTCTCCAGCCTCGATGAGCGCCGCGATCTTCGCCACCTGAGTGGGTGTAATTGCAAGTTCGGTGATCTCAACCTCTTGTGAGTTAGCAAGCCTTGCAAGCTCACCCGTCCACCACTTTCTGGCGGCCTGAGGCTTTGCTCCAGCGGCAACTGTTGCCTCCACCTGGTCCAGCAAGTCACTGTTGACGACATCACGGAACTCAAGGTCTGAGAAACCCCACTCGTTCATCAAGCGCTTCTTACGAAGCGATGGGTTCTCAGGTAGTGATGCGCGAATCTCTTCGATCCAGGCCTTGGAGGGCTGGACAGGAACTAGGTCTGGCTCTGGGAAGTAGCGGTAGTCGTCTGCATCGGACTTTGGTCTTCCGGCTGAGGTGTAGCCGCGGTCTTCGTGCCAGTGACGCGTTTCCTGGGTGATTGTTCCGCCGTTTGCCAAGATGTGAGCCTGGCGCTGGATCTCATAACGCACTGCTGATTCGATTGACCTCAGTGAGTTCACGTTCTTGGTCTCGGTTCTGGTGCCGAGCTTCTCCTGGCCCTTGGGACGCAGTGAAACGTTGGCATCACAGCGCACATTTCCGCGCTCCATCTTGGCGTCAGAGACATCCATAGCCTTGACCATGTCGCGAATCATGCGCACATACTCGGCAGCTAGCTCGGGAGCTTTCTCACCCAGGTTGAAAACTGGCTTGGTGACGATCTCAACCAGGGGAACTCCGGCACGGTTGTAATCAACGAGCGAGTATTCCGCTCCCTGAATACGACCGGTCGCACCACCAACGTGGGTGAGCTTTCCTGCGTCCTCTTCCATGTGAGCACGCTCGATTAGAACTTCGTGCACCGAACCATCCGAAATCTCAACCGAAACCTTGCCTTCGAAGGCAATTGGTTCGTCATACTGCGAAGTCTGGAAGTTCTTGGCGAGGTCCGGGTAGAAGTAGTTCTTTCTTGCAAATCGTCCGTTAGGGGCAATCTCACAACCAAGTGCGAGGCCGATAGCGATTGATGATTCAACCGCCTTCTTGTTGACGGCTGGCAATGAGCCAGGCAGACCAAGGCAAGTTGGGCAAGTGTTGGTGTTTGGCTCAGAGCCAAAGTTGTTTGCACAACCACAGAACATCTTGCTCTTGGTGTTTAGTTCGACGTGAACCTCGAGTCCAATCACAACCTCGAACTGTTCGATTGCTTTATCGAAATCCATCAGTGGTTCTTTAGCCATTAGAGCACCTCCAAGTTTGGAGCCTGAGCAATCAGTGGGGCTCCCCACTGCGCAACATAGAGCTGTTCAATAAGCGCTCCAACTCGATACATCTGCGCGTCCTGCTTTGCAGGAGCCAGAATCTGAACTCCGGAAGGCAAGCCGTCTTCCTTGGCCAAGCCGTTTGGAACCGACATGCCAGGAATGCCGGCCAGGTTCGCGGGGATGGTTGCGATGTCGTTCAAATACATAGCTAGAGGGTCGTTGACCTTCTCGCCAATCTTGAACGCGGTGGTTGGTGCTGTTGGAGTGATTAGCACATCCACCTGGCTAAA
>CAXNHX010000056.1:0-6447 GCA_964202305.1 Aquiluna sp. | reverse complement strand
AGTCCGGCCACAAGCCCAAGAAACATTGCAACCCCGCCAATTCTTGGGATGGGCTCTTTATGAACATCACGGTCTCGAATAGCGGGGTGAATTTTGTATCTCTTCGCTACTAGGCGAACACCCCAGGTCGAGAGGAACGTAACCAACGCGGTCAGGAGTGCCACCAGTAGGTACGCGCGCACTAGTCGACCTCAAGCTCCAAATCACCGATGATCGAGCGGATTCGCTCGAGCGAGATAGCGCCTTTTCGCAGCACTCGGATCGGCTCACCATCGCGAACCTGGGTGAGATCCAGAATCGTTGATGCCTCACCCTTCGGGCTGCCACCGCCATCGAGGTAAACGGGAACCTTGTCCCCAAAATAGTCGTAGGCCTGCTGAGCGGTAACTGCGGCAGGCTCCCCCGTTGTGTTTGCACTTGATACTGCCAGTGGCCCAATATCCTCGAGTAGCGCCAAGGTTATTTTGTGATCGGGAACTCTCAGAGCCACCGTGCCCTTGGTTTCCCCCAAATCCCAATCCAGCGATGCCTGAGCCTTGAGAACCAGTGTCAAAGCACCGGGCCAGAATGCTGATGCCAGTTGATTCGCAACCAGGGGCAAATCCGTCGCCAGTGCCGACATCGTCTCAAATTTCGGCATCAGAACAGGCGGCGGCATGGTGCGATCACGGCCCTTGGTGTTTAGAAGAAGCTCTACACCCTTCGCACTGAAGGCATCCGCAGCAATGCCATAGACGGTGTCGGTTGGAATAACCACAACCTCGCTGCGCTGAAGGGCAACCTTGGCCTGTCGAAAGCCCGTGAGTAGATCAGTGTCTACCGCACAGTCGTAGATTCGCTGCAATGCTGCCTCCAATTACCTAACGGCACTCACGGCCCGAAGCCGTCCAGTTGAGTCTGAATGAGCCCTAACAGTTTGCCAGTTAGGCAATAGTAATTCACACACCATATCCGACTGCCCGTCGGCATGCTCTAGGACCAACATTCCTCCCACTCGCAAAAGAAGGTGAGAATGCTCGATGATCTCTCTTATTAGGTCAAGACCGTCCTCACCTCCGTAGAGAGCGAGCTCTGGATCAAAGTCTCGGACTTCAGGATCAACTGGAATGGCGCTCAGTGGAATGTAGGGCGGGTTCGAAATCACGAGGTCGTAGCTGCCGAATTCCAAGGAGACTTCTCGAAAATCGCCCACCAGCAGATTGACGCGAGCGTGATTCGCGTCGATGTTTCGACGCGTAAACGAGGCGGCTTCCTCGCTGATTTCAATGGCATCGACCTGCAGGTTTCCCTCTGACGCGATGGCAATTGCAATTGCTCCCGAGCCAGTTCCAATGTCTAGCACCTTTGCATTTGACACCCCCCGGAGCCAAGCGAGCGCGATTGAAACCACAGACTCGGTTTCAGGTCTTGGAACGAAAACCCCCGGACCAACGGCCAGACTGAGATTTCGGAAGTGTGCAACGCCAGTGAGGTGCTGGAGAGGCTCTCTTTTCGCGCGACGATCAATCATCTCTCGCAGCTGGCTGGAGGCCTCAAACTCCTCCCCCAAAAACGCCTTGGCCTGAACTTCGCCCCTTGAAATTCCCAGAGAGAATCCGATTAGTGTCTCGGCATCGGCTTGAAAGCTTTCGATTCCAGCCGCCTCAAATAGTGCGGCAGTCTCAGCAAGAAACTGGCTGAGGCTAGTCATTCCCTAGCGCTTTTAGTCGAGCCTCTTCGTCGGCATGAATGCATGAAAGCACCACGGGCTCCAACGCTCCATCCATGACCTGATCAAGGTTGTAGGACTTGTATCCGGTGCGGTGGTCAGCGATTCGGTTCTCGGGGAAGTTGTAGGTTCTGATGCGCTCCGAGCGGTCTACGGTCCTGACCTGAGACCTGCGAGCGGCCGACTGTTCGGCTTCGATTTCCTCCTGCTGAGCAGCAAGGATTCGAGCACGCAGGATGCGCATGGCCGCTTCTTTGTTTTGAAGCTGGGACTTCTCGTTCTGCATCGCAACCACGATGCCGGTTGGCAAGTGAGTAATTCTGACTGCGGAGTCGGTGGTGTTCACGGACTGACCACCGGGCCCTGACGACCGGTAGACATCAATTCGCAGATCATTCGCGGCTATCTCAACCTCTTCCGGAACGTCAACCTCAGGAAACACGAGCACTCCTGCTGCGGAGGTGTGAATGCGACCCTGAGTTTCCGTTGCTGGTACGCGCTGGACGCGGTGCACCCCACCTTCATACTTCAGGTGCGCCCAAACACCCTGGGCCGGGTCGGTTGCATTCGACTTGATCGCAATCTGGACGTCCTTGACGCCTCCGAGATCGCTCTCGGTCTTATCCAGGATCTCGGTTTTCCAACCCTTGGAGTTTGAGTACTGGATGTACATGCGCAACAGGTCAGCTGCAAATAGAGCGGACTCCGCTCCACCTTCGCCAGCCTTGATCTCCATGATCACATCGCGGCCATCTGACTCATCGCGAGGAATGAGCATGCGGCGCAACTTCTCCGAAGCTTCGGTGATTTGTTCCTCGAGACCCGGTAATTCAGCAGCAAAAGACGAGTCTTCTTTCGCTAATTCCCTGGCGGCCTCTAGGTCATCGTTGAGCTGGATTACTAGATCTTGGGCCGCAACAATCGCGCTGAGTTCCGCGTAGCGACGGTTCAGTTTCTTGGCCATTCCGGGGTTAGCGTGGATAGCCGAGTCACTGAGCTGCGCTTGCAGCTTCGCGTGCTCGGCTCTTAGGCCTGCAAGCGAATCAAGCAAGTTATTCTCCGTCAGTCTCGGAAGGTACTGGCATCGACTTCTCAAGCTTTAGCAGGAACTCCACGTTCGACGCGGTGTCCTTCAGGCGAGAGAGCACGAGCTCGAGTGACTGCTGCTGCTCCAGTCCTGCCAGAGCGCGGCGAAGCTTCCAAATGATCTTGGTCTCCTGTGGGCTCATCAGCATCTCTTCGCGTCTGGTTCCAGAAGCGTTGATGTCGACAGCCGGGAAGATGCGCTTGTCAGCTAGGTGACGAGACAGGCGCAGCTCCATGTTTCCAGTTCCCTTGAACTCCTCGAAGATGACCTCGTCCATCTTGGATCCGGTCTCAACCAGTGCGGTTGCCAAAATAGTCAGCGAGCCGCCGTGCTCAATGTTTCGTGCAGCTCCGAAGAAGCGCTTTGGTGGGTAAAGAGCGGAAGAGTCAACACCACCGGACAAAATACGTCCGGATGCTGGTGCGCTGAGGTTGTAGGCACGACCCAGACGGGTGATGGAGTCTAGAAGCACCACTACGTCATGACCAAGCTCAACCAAGCGCTTAGCACGCTCGATTGCCAGCTCGGCAACGGTGGTGTGGTCCTCGGCAGGGCGGTCGAAGGTCGAGGCAATTACCTCACCCTTGACGGTGCGCTGCATGTCGGTGACCTCTTCAGGGCGCTCGTCAACCAGCACAACCATGAGGTGAACCTCTGGGTTGTTTGTACTGATTGCGTTGGCGATAGCCTGCAAAACCAGGGTCTTTCCAGCCTTTGGAGGAGAAACGATCAAACCACGCTGTCCCTTACCAATCGGAGCGACCAAGTCGATGATTCGAGTCGAAAGTTTCTTAGCGTCAGTCTCGAGGCGCAGTCTGGTGTCCGGATAGAGCGGAGTCAACTTGCTAAACTCAACGCGCTCTGAAGCTTCCTCAACGGTTTGACCATTGATGGACTCGATCTTTACCAGGGCATTGAACTTCTGACGCTGGTTGTTCTCGCCGTCGCGTGGCTGGCGGATTGAGCCGATGATGGCGTCACCCTTGCGCATTGAATACTTCTTTACCTGGCCCAGGGAGACGTAGACGTCATTGGTGCCTGGAAGGTAACCGGAAGTGCGCAGGAATGCGTAGTTCTCCAGGACATCCAGGATTCCAGCAACTGGAATCAGGACATCATCTTCGGAGATCTCTGGCTCAGCCTCGTCCTGCGGTCCACGTCTGCGGTCACGGTCACGGTAGCGACCACGACGGTTACGTGAGTTGCCACGACGGTCATCGTCGCGATCGCGCTGGTTCTCGCGATCGTTGCCGCGAGTTTCGCGGTCCTCGCGCTGAGATGAGCGGTCTGAGTTGGAACGGTCCTCGCCACCCTCGCCTCTGGAGTCAGAACGGTCTGATCCGGAATCTCTGTTGCTGGAATCGCTTGAATTAGATTCGGAAGCACCTTGCTCCGCAGGCTTTCTGATGTTGCGTCGCTTCGGTGCGGCCTTGGTCTCGGCAGCTGCCTCTGACTTCGGTGCAGATTCTGACTCTGCCTTCACCGATGCACTTGTGACGCGACGAGCGCGGCGAACCGGCTTGTCTTCTTGGATTTCATCCATGTGGTTATTACTCATTTCTTTGCGGCGATTTGCCGGATTTGGAAACTTGAAGAAAGACGCAGTGGCGGGCTGTTTAGCTGCCTGATCCTGACTGCCCATTAACACTAGCACCTTTGACATCAACTGCAAGGGTTAGCGCTCGCCACTGTGGGAACTTTTGTTCGGCAAGGCTTACCGCCCTGAGTCGCTTTACCGGGTCGTCTTCGAGAACTAACACCGAGGGTCCGGCACCACTTACGACCGCAGGGTGACCCTCGGCGCGCAGCAGGCTAATTAGTTCGCTGGTCTCCGGCATCGCACTGGCGCGGTAGTTCTGGTGCAGGCGATCTTCGGTGGCGGCCAATAGCAACTCGGGGCTCTGGGTCAGCGCCGCCACTAGAAGCGCGGATCTCGAAACATTGAAGACAGCATCGGTGTGCGGCACTGACTCTGGCTGGAGTGACCTGGCCAACTTGGTTGACATCTGGTGTGGCGGAACAAGCACCAAAGGAGAGAGCCCGCGGTGCACCGCAAGCTTTTTGTGGTGCGGACCAACCTCATCGACCCAAGCAATCGTTAGACCACCAAACAGCGCCGGTGCAACGTTGTCTGGATGACCCTCTAGCTCGGTCGCATACTCCAGCAACTGCTGCTCGCTCAGCTCAATCTCGGGTGCAAGCAGTCCAGCTGCAAGCATTACTCCACCGGCAACTGCAGCTCCGGATGAACCCATACCGCGACCATGAGGGATGCTGTTGTGGCAGGTTAGGCGAAGCGGCGGGATCGACTTGCCATTGGAATCAAAGACCAATTTCATTGCTCGATAGATCAGGTTCGACTCGTCAGTCGGCGCAACGGATTCACCTTCACCGTGAATCACGATCTCCAGACCAGAGGCAATTACTTCTGCTTCATACTCGTCATAGAAAGAAAGAGCCATGCCCAATGTGTCAAAACCTGGACCTAGGTTTGCGCTGGTGGCAGGAATGCGTGCTTGAACCTTGGTCATTTGTTTCTCTCCAGTCCAATAATTTCGGCAACAGACTCAGCCCGCGCGGTGACCTTCTTGGGTCGAATTTGGCGACCGCGCTCATCCTTCAAGGCCCAGTCTGGGTCCTTCAGTCCGTGTCCGGTCACTGTCACAACAATGTTGTTCACCTTAGGTAGCTCACCCTTCTGGAACAGCTTGTAGAGCCCAGCAGCACCGGTCGCACTTGATGGCTCCACGAACACGCCACATTCCTGAGAGAGGAATCGGTGCATCCAAAGGATTTCCTTGTCGCTCACCGCGCCAAAACCACCATCGGTATTTCGCTTCGCCTCCTGCGCCAAATCCCAGCTTGCTGGGTTACCAATTCGAATCGCGGTCGCAATCGTCTCAGGCTTTAGTACTGGAGAACCCTGGATGAAGGGTGCAGCACCGGCGGCCTGGATTCCAAAAAGCTTGGGAAGCTTTTTGATGCGCCCGATCTCCAGCTCTTCTCTATACCCGAGGTGGTAGGCCGAGATGTTGCCTGCGTTGCCAAGCGGCATGGCGTGAAGATCTGGTGCCTCCCCCAAAACATCAACGACCTCGAAGGCGGCTGTCTTTTGCCCCTGCAGTCGATCTGGGTTTACTGAGTTCACCAGGAATACCGGATAGCTTTCGCTCAGCTCTCTTGCCAGGCGCAAGCAGTCATCAAAGTTGCCACGGACCTGCAGAATCTGTGCTTTGTGGGCAACGGCCTGGGAAAGCTTGCCCCAGGAGATTTTTCCTGCGGGAACCAGAACCACCGAAGCCATCTCGGCCTTTACTGCGTAGGCAGCCGCGGCGGCAGAGGTGTTCCCGGTTGAGGCGGCGATAACCGCCTTAGCGCCCTTGCCCTTAGCCTTCGAAACCGCAGTGGTCATGCCTCGGTCCTTGAAGGAGCCGGTTGGGTTCATGCCTTCAAACTTCAGGTGCACTGATCCGACATCGAGCAGTCTTGCGAGCGCCGGTGCTTCAATTAGTGGAGTGCCGCCTTCGCCAAGCGTGACAATTGGGTCCGAAGCGTCAAACGGCAATCTGTCGAAGTACTCGCGAATCACACCGCGCCATGGCTGTGCCATTAGAGACCCTCCACCCTTATCACCGAGGCGACCGAAACAACT
>CAXNHX010000055.1:0-6924 GCA_964202305.1 Aquiluna sp. | reverse complement strand
CTGCGGGCATGCGTTACCCCTTTCTAGATTGGGGATTCTTGGGCAAAAGCCCTCTTAAGAGTCTAACTAAAAACGTGCTGCATCACCCAAGTGTGCATCGTTATTGCAGCAGCAGCCGAGGCGTTAATGGATCTTGTGGATCCAAACTGAGTGATCTCTAGAACGACATCTGAGGCGTCAAGAGCTGCCTGCGATAACCCAGGGCCCTCTTGACCAAACAGGAAGATGCACTCTTTAGGTAGCCGATACTCCTCGAGCTTCTTGCAGCCAGGGACATTGTCGATGGCAATGATTGGCAGTGGCTTGCCGCCTTCGCCTGCGGTCTTGGCGTATTCAATTAGGCCCTCGACGGTTGGGTGCTGAGTGATGTGCTGGTAGCGGTCGGTGACCATCGCACCTCGTCTGTTCCAGCGCTTGTTACCAACGATGTGGACCCGAGCTGCCATGAAAGCATTTGCGGTTCTCACAATTGAGCCAATGTTGAGGTCATGCTGCCAGTTCTCGATTGCCACCTCGAACCTGTGACGCTTGGAATCTAGATCAGCAACGATGGCCTCCATGGACCAGTAGCGATAGCCATCCATCACGTTCCTGGTGTCACCATTGGCTAAAAGCTCAGGATCAAACTTGGCGAAGTTGTCATCTTTAGTTGGGTCGCCCTCATAGGGCCCAACACCCCAGGTTGGAACCGCAATGGGTTCTTGAATCTCTTCGCTCATCCGCTCAAGCCTAGGGCTTTAGGAAAGCACCCTTAGATTGGGAAGATTTTCAAAGACTGCCTTCTTGTCAAAGGATCTTAAAAGCGCTCCATGTGCCAACGCCGTTGCGGCAATCATCAAATCTGGGATTGAGCGCGGTCGGCCTTCCCTCTTACAAAATGAAATCAGTTGCACGTACTTTTCAACCACTTTCTCATCGAAAGCTGCAAACTCAGCCTCACGTCTAACAAAGGTAAGGAAGTTGAGTGATTGCTGGTGCCGGGTTGTTCCCGGTTGGATGCGAGCGGGGTCAGGCATGAGTTCAGCGGCAACCATTGCGGGAAGAATAATGTTGAACCCCTCCTTCAGCACCTGGATTTCATTCTCGACACCTCTCTCGATGGCTATCCAAACTGAGGAGTCAAGCACTAGGTGTTCCATACACCCCTCTCAATCTGGAGGGCCAGGTCTGCGTCCCTATCTGCTCGAATAGCTGCAATGCGCTCGTCTGCTTCTTCCTGGGTGATGTATCCGTATTTATCAAAGTGCTCCTCTAATGCTGCGGCCAATCGCACTGAGTTGGGAATCTCCTCTTTGACACTTCCCAAAACAGCAATAGGTCTTTTACCTCTGGTAATAGTGATCTCATCACCTGCAACAACAGCATCCAGCACATCACTGAAGTTGCGCGCAACTTCAGTGGCAGTCATGATCTTCTTCATGTTTATCAGATTATCTGATAGTTGGGCTTCTAACAATGTCATGAAGAAACTGTTAGTTGGGTGGAGGTTTTTTGAGGGGCCAGAAGTGAATCTGTGGAGAACTAGCTGTTGAGCTGCTTGATGTACTTATTGAATGAGACAAGGAGCCCTGCAAGAACTACACCAGCGGCCAGGACCATGTAGACAGGTCCAACACCAAAACCATCCACGGCCAAACCAACTGCAACCATTGTCAACAATGGTCCTGAATGCCAAATGGTCATCTCCAGGGCAAAAACTCGACCACGCTTATTGGCCGGGATCTTTTGCTGGATCACGGTATTCAGCAAAGGCAATAGTGGCCCCCAGGCCAGACCTAGGACACCAAAGAAGAACACCATCCAGAACTGTGATGGCAGTTGGCTCATTGGGATCATGGCCAAACCAATCCCCAAGATGCCAACCCGCAGGATGTTTGCAAACGAAAGACGCTTGTGGATTTGCTCAAATCCAAGCGCTCCAATAATCGACGCTGCCGCTCCGACCGAGATCGCAAGACCTAGACCCTCAGGGTCTTCCAAGAGGCTGTAGTAGGCGGGGAGAACAACCATCTCGGTTGGCAGGTAGATGATGGCAAGGGTCATAACCGCAGCCATCATCACCATCACCCCTGGGTTCTGGGCCAGAACCTTGAAGCCCTGCAGGGCGTATTTGAAGAACGGCTCCTTCTCGGTCTCGTCGTTCTCCTCATGCTGCTCGTGAACCCTGATCATGGTCGCAAAAATCGATGAGACAACACCAAAGAATGCAACGACCAAGAATGTGTTTGCGGAGCCAATCTGGGCAATCAAAAGGGTTGCCAGAGCTGGGCCAATAGCAAAACCGGTTGCAAACAAGCCCTCGTGGATCGAGTTAGCTCGATCCAGGCTCATGTTTGCAGGGGCTGCCGTGTCCGGCACCAAAGACTTTCTCGAGGTTGAGCCACCGGGGGAGAAGAACGCCCTGAATACGCCCACCGCAATCAGAGCCGGAACCGTTAGCTCCCAAATGCCGGAGATGATTGGAATCAACAGAACCGTCAAGGCCGTGAAGAGCTCCGCACGAATGGCAACGAATCGCCTGCCGAAGCGGTCAATTACCGCTCCAATAACAGGTGCCATTAGGAGTGGAGGGACGGCGGTCATAGCCACAACAAATCCTGCTGTTCCTGCCGAGCCCGTTAGTTCAAGGGCAACCCAAGGGATGGCGATGAACACCATTGAACCGGAGATAACGCTTGTGATTGAAGCGAGCTGCAGGAAGACAAACGGCGCAATTTTGCGCTGCACTTACACCTCGTTCTAAAGCCCTAGATCAGCCAGTGTGATGGCCGTTAGATAAGAATACCCGCGCGCTTCAATAACTTCTCTTGCACCGGTGTCGCGATCAACAACCGTGGCAACCGCCAAGACCTTGGCTCCTGCTGCCTCGAGTGCCTCGGCTGCTGTCAGGGGGGACCCGCCAGTGGTTGAGGTGTCCTCCAAAACCACAACATTCTTGCCCTCAACACTTGGCCCCTCAACCTGTCGGCCCATGCCGTGCTTCTTGGCTTCCTTCCGCACCACAAAAGCATCCAAAGATTGTCCCTCCGCGGCTGCCTGGTGCAGGAGAGCTGTGGCAACCGGGTCAGCACCCATGGTCAAACCACCAACCGCATCGGGAGAAAGCCCTGCCTGATTTAGTAACTCGAGCATGACCTTGCCAATGAGTGGCGCTGCCTCGTGATGCAGGGTGGCCCTGCGCAGGTCGACGTAGTAGTCGGCCTCAATGCCGGAAGAAAGTGTCACCTTGCCATGAACAACTGCCAGCTCTTTCACCAGCTCAACAAGGCGCGCCTTATCACTCTCAAATGTCATGGTTAGAGTTTAGGAGTGCAGATAGCAACCTGGAACGTAAACAGCATCAGAGCCAGAGCTCCGAGAGTTATCCCCTTTCTCCAAAGAACAAACGTCGATGTCCTTGCCATGCAGGAGATCAAGTGCAAGCCGGAGCAGTTTCCAGTCGCTGACTTTGAAGCCATTGGCTACAAAGTGATCGCACATGGTTTGAACCAGTGGAACGGCGTTGCCTTTGCTTACAAAGAACACCTCGAGCCACAAGACATCGAGTTTGAGTTTCGCGGGCAGCCAGAATTCAAAGACATCGTTGAAGCACGCGCACTGAGCGCAGTCTTCAACGACGTAAAGGTATACAACCTCTACGTTCCTCACGGTAGGGGCCTCGAAGACCCTCACATGGAATACAAGCTTGAGTTCCTGGACAGACTCGCTGCCGATGTTGCCGAGCAGCTGGAGATGGGCCCAGACGCTCAGATTGCGCTCACTGGAGACTTCAACATCGCACCATTAGACAGCGACGTCTTTGACGTCAGCTATTTCGAGACCCACGTCTCAGAACCTGAGCGCCAGGCCTTTGAGGCCTTTGAGCAAATCGGCTTTAGCGACAAACTACGAGAACTGGTCCCCGACCAATACACCTACTGGGACTACAAAGACCTGCGCTTCCCTAGAAACGAAGGCATGCGCATCGACTTTCAGCTAACCTCACCCGCTCTCTCAGAGCGGGTTGTTGGAGCCAGCATCGAGAGGGACGAGCGCAAGGGCGAAGGTCCTAGCGATCACGTGCCCGTTATTGTTGAGCTCTCCGACTAAGCCACGCCCGTCTTTCGGCCTCAGACAGCTTCTCAATTGCATACCTCAGAGCAGTTCTTGGCATAGTCGATGCAAACTCTTCGAGAAAGCTTCGTAACGGAGTTAGCTCCCTTTTTCCAACCTCGCGCAGCGACCAGCCCACGGCTTTGTGTATTAGATCGTGCGGGTGATAAACCAGCTGCCTTGCCACCTCAAGGGTCGGCTCGAAATCAAAGTTTGAGATCATTGGAAAGGTCAAAAGTACCGCCGAGCGTTGGATCCAGAGGTTCGGGCTCTTGGCTCTCTCAAGCAACTTTTCTATGCGGTTTGGATCATCCTCCCAAAACCTGCCAAACCTGTTTGCGGAGACATCAACAAGATCCCAGCTGTTTATGGCACCTAGGTCATATTGGGTCAGGTAGTAGTCAAACAGCTCCGCCCTGAGGGTTTGATCTTTGGACTTCTCAAACTGCTTGGTCAAAACCACCAGCGCACAAAAACGCTCTTCGTGATACTCAGAAGCAAACAACTCATCGAGGTCGGACCGGTCCATTTTCAAAAACTCGGCTGCAACTGCTCGAGCCTGAGGAACGGTGAGTCCTAAGAACCGGTCACCCTCGCCATAGCCTCCCGGTTCCGTCTTGTAGAACCACTCCATCTCCCTGGCTCTGCGGGGGTTCTCCATGCTGCGAAGCCGCTGGCTGGCTAACTGGGCTGTCATCTCTTACCGTGTTGACTTTTCGTTCATCGCTTCCTCCACAAAACCACGGAGCCGCTTCGCTCCGGCCTTTGGCCGGGGTTCAAGCGAATAACTCCCTGATCACCAGCGGCAAACACGCGGTTTCCGGGTTGGTTCATCACCTGGTTGGCCAGCTCTCGCTCGAGGTCTCTGACTCTTTGCTTGAGCTCGGCGTTCTCATCCACCAGGTTCATCACACGCCTGATGCCCTCGAGTGAAACGCCTTCGGTGCTGAGGCGCTGAATCTCTCGGAGCTTGGCTACGTCTTGGACCGTATACCTTCTGGACTTGCCCTGGGTTCTGGTTGGGGAGACTAGGCCCATGCGGTCATACTGACGCAGGGTTTGGGGGTGCATGCCCGATAGCTCGGCAGCAACGGAGATCACAAACAGCGGTGTTGTCTCGTCAATCTCCATAATCCCCTCCTACAACAATCCAGCTCTTTGAATCAGGTCTGCTCTCGGGTCCTCATCCGGCAGCAGCTCGTCAAAGTCTTTGAGAAGGCCTTCGGCCTTCTTGGAGACATGTGCGGGCACGAGCACTTCAACGGTAGCTAGCAGATCACCCTGACGGCTCTCAAACTGCACGCCCTTGCCTTTGACTCGCAAGGTTCTGCCATTAGGGGTGCCAGGAGCAACCTTGAGCTTCACCGGTTCGCCACCCAGGGTGGGAACAGAGATGGTTGCTCCCAGCACGGCCTCAGCAAACGTCACCGGAACCGTGACCCGGAGGTTGTCGCCATCGCGAACAAACACCGGGTGTTGCTTCACCTTGATGGTGACAACCAGGTCACCGGCTGGGCCTCCGTTTGGTGATGGCTGGCCCTTGCCCTTGACCTTTAGCTTTTGCCCGTCTGTGATGCCTGCCGGAACGCGAACCGAGATTGGGTCGCCGCTAACACGAATCTTGATTGTTGAGCCATTGATTGAGTCGATGAAATCGATGGTTGCAGTTGTGGAGAGATCGCCACCCTTTTGAGGGCCACCAAATCCTCCGAAGCCGCCGAAGCCACCCGGGAATCCGCCACCACCAAAGAGATTACTGAAAACATCTTCGAACCCGGCTCCCTGGCCTCCGGCCTGGAAGCGAGCGCCGCCGCCCATTGCTCGAACCGCGTCGTATTCACGGCGCTGCTCGGAATCGGACAGAACGTCATAGGCCTCGGAGATATCTTTAAACCTGGCCTCCGCCTTGGCATCGCCTGGGTGAAGGTCGGGGTGGTTCTCTTTGGCTAGTTTGCGGTAGACCTTCTTCAGCTCAGCGTCAGAGACATCCTTGGAAACACCAAGGATCTTGTAGAAGTCTTTTTCAATCCAGTCTTGGGATGCCATCTTTCACCTCCTACTCAGCTGGAACGAACACGGCAACCTTTGCTGGGCGCAGCATGCGCTCGCCCAGTAGGTAGCCGAGTTCAACAACGTCTGCAATTACTGCCTCTGTGACCTCGGGGTTGGGGTTTTGAACCAGAGCATCGTGACGCTCTGGATCAAACTTCTCACCCTTTTCACCAAAGGCCGTAAGGCCTAGCTTCTCGCCGGCAGCGCGCAGCTTCTGCGCGATGGCAGCCATTGGGCTACCTCCTTGCAGATCGCCATGTGCTTCGGCACGAGTTAGATCATCGAGTGCTGGCAAGAAGGCCCTGATGGTGTCAGCTACTGCAAGCTGGCGCTCGGTTCCCCGGTCGCGCTCGACCCTGGCTCTGTAGTTCACAAAGTCAGCCTGCAATCTCTGCAGGTCCTGGAAGATTGCTAGCTCGCGGTCGATCTCGTCAGCTTCTTCAACTTGAACCTCGGGCTCACTGGGTGCGCCCTCCTCGATCATCTCCTTGGCCTGATCACCTTCGTGAGGCTGGGGATCATTTTCATGCTCCCCAGCTGTGTTGGTGTTCTCTTGCGTCATTACTTCTTGTCCTCAGACTTGTTCTCGTCGTCCTCGACAACCTCGGCGTCGACTACGTCCTCGGCGTTTGCCTCGGGTTCAGCCGGTGCATCGGACTGCGCTGCGTAGACGGCTTCGCCAATCTTCTGGGAGGAGGTCATTAGCTTCTCTTGGGCTGCCTTGACCGCTTCGAAGTCATCGCCTGCGATAGCTGCCTTTAGGGCATCCACGTCAGCCTG
>CAXNHX010000054.1:0-7053 GCA_964202305.1 Aquiluna sp. | reverse complement strand
GAGGCAAGCCTGTTCCTAATGGAGAACTATGACGGTGATCAGCAGATTAACGTGGGTGTTGGTGAGGACCTCACCATCAAGGAACTTGCGAACTTGGTGGCCTCAGAGGTTGGTTACCAAGGGGAGATTGAGTGGGACACCACTAAACCTGATGGCACCCCGAGAAAGCTTCTGGATGTATCCACCTTGCATAACATTGGGTGGCGGGCTAAAACTGGCCTGAAGGATGGTATCAAATTGGCAGTCGCAGAATATCGTTCAAGACATTGTGAACAATCATGAAAGGGTTGATTCTCGCCGGGGGCACTGGATCGAGGCTCTGGCCAATCACGCTTGGAGTTTCTAAGCAGTTGGTGCCGGTGTATGACAAACCAATGATTTATTACCCTCTGTCTACTCTGATGCTTGCAGGGTGCAGGGAAATCGCAATCATCACAAGTGAAAACGATCTGTCTTCGTTCCAACGTTTGCTGGGTGATGGATCTCACCTAGGCATCTCGCTCACCTACTTGAAGCAGGACAGCCCAAAAGGACTAGCCGACGCATATCTGGTGGCCGAGGACTACATCAGCGGAGATGCTTCCTGTCTAGCTTTAGGAGACAATCTGTTTTACGGCCAAGGGCTTGGTACAAACCTTAGAAAGAGCAGTCCGTCAACTGGAGCTTTGGTTTTTGGATATAGGGTTTCAAATCCTCAGGACTACGGTGTTGTTCAGACGGATCCGCAGGGCAAGCCGATCTCGTTGATAGAGAAGCCTCTTACGTATGTTAGCAATCTCGCGATTCCCGGGCTTTATTTCATGGATTCAAGCGCACCAGAAAGAGCAGCCAGGCTCAAACCTTCTTCGCGGGGAGAGCTCGAAATAATTGACCTACTTAACAGCTACCTTCAAGATGATGCGCTTGAAATTTCCGTCTTGCCTCGCGGCACCGTCTGGTTGGACACCGGTGGTTTTGATTCTTTGGCTGAAGCAACAGAGTATGTCAAGGTCGTTCAAAAACGGGAAGGACGCATGATTGCGTCACCTGAGGAGATTGCTTGGAGAATGGGCTGGATATCGGACAAGCAACTAGAAGTTCGAGGCAAGGAACTGCTGAGGTCTGGATATGGGCTGTATCTATTGGAAATTCTGGATCCTAGAAAATGAGAGTCCTCGTTACGGGTGCTGCCGGCTTTATTGGAGCGAACTTTTGTCGTTATTTGCTTCAACACTCGGATGCAGAAATTTTGGGCTTGGACTCTTTGACTTACGCGTCAAACACCCTGTCCGTAAATGATTTACCCTCAAACAGGTTCAAGCTGGTTGTTGGCGACATCAGGAATGAGGATCTTGTTGACGAGCTTGTTGGCCAATCGGATTTGGTGGTGCATTTTGCTGCCGAGAGCCACAACGACAACTCACTTTTGGGCCCTAGGGTCTTCATGGAAACAAATGTTCTGGGCACATTTATTCTTCTCGAGGCGGTTAGAAAACACGGCAGACGATTTCATCATGTCTCAACCGACGAAGTTTTCGGCGATCTTTCCTTGGAATCCTATGAGAAGTTTTCAGAATCAACGCCGTACAACCCCTCCAGCCCATACTCCGCGACTAAAGCGAGCAGTGACATGCTCGTTAGAGCATGGGTCAGGTCTTTCGGGGTGAGGGCCACCTTGTCCAACTGCTCAAACAACTATGGACCACGGCAACACGTTGAGAAGTTTATTCCCCGCCAAATCACCCAAATTCTCAAAGGTGAGAAGCCCAAGCTTTATGGATCGGGCTTGAACGTAAGAGATTGGATTCACGTGGATGATCATTCAGATGCAATTCTCACCGTCTTGGAGAGAGGTGTCGTTGGCGAAACCTACCTGATTGGGACCTCCGGGGAGAAGTCAAATATCGAGGTGCTAAAGCTCATTCTCGAAATTATGGGTCAGTCAACCGATTGGTTTGACTTTGTTACCGACCGACCTGGACACGATCTTCGTTATGCGATCGACAGTAGCAAGATCATAACTGAGTTGGGTTGGGACAGAAGTGCTGTTGACTTTTCTGAGGGCCTTTCCTCGACAATCGACTGGTACAGAAAAAATCAAAAATGGTGGGCAGAATCTAAGTCTCAGACTGAATTGAAATATGGTTTGGTTGAAAATGCCTAGTGCACCACTGTTCGAGCCCACGGTAATTTCTGGCTTATTCAAGGTCGGTCTTGACCATCGCCCTGACTCAAGGGGATGGTTTGAGGAGATTTGGCAGTCACAAAAATGGGCTTCCAGTCCTCTGTCGTGGTTTAGACCTTTGCAGCAGAATTCTTCATCAAATTTGGTAGCCGGGAGTACTCGAGGACTGCACGCCGAACCCTGGAACAAGCTTGTGACAGTCGTGTCCGGGAGGGCCTTCTGCGTTTGGGTGGACCTAAGGGAAGGTGAGAGCTTCGGAAAAAGACACTGGCAAACCCTCTCTCCTGGTGAGGCGTTCTTCGTTCCGGAGGGCGTAGCTAATGGTTATCAATCACTCGAGCCAAACACTGTTTACACTTATCTCGTTGACGGGCATTGGTCTGCGAACGCAAGTTATCCCGCAGTGAACCCCTTTGACTTGCAGCTAGAAATACCGTGGCCAATTGCACAGAAGAGCGCCGAGGTTTCCGAAAAGGATCGTCAAAGTCCCAGTTTCAATTCGAGCATTGCAATTCCTTGCCCACAGACCATAGTTTTCGGCTCATCCGGGCAGGTTGGGAGTGAACTTCGGCGTGCGATTCCCCAATCTCGCGTCGGTAATCGGTCAGAAATCGCGACATTTTCTGGTGACGGGAAGCGCTACTCGGCGATCATTAATGCCGCGGCATACACTGCAGTTGATTCGGCAGAGAATCCAAGCGCATGGTCCCAGGTTTTAGAGAGCAATCAAGTTCTGGTAGACGAGTTGGCCTCGCTAGCAATTGACCTTAACACCACACTTGTTCACTACTCGAGTGACTATGTTTTCGACGGAATCAAAGCAGACCCCTGGAGAGAGGATGATCTCCCAAATCCCTTATCCCGTTATGGTCAGAGCAAGCTCCTTGGAGACTATGTAGCTAAGTCCCTTCAAAGGCACTACCTGATAAGGACCAGTTGGGTGTATGGAGCAGGCAGAAACTTCGTTCGAACCATGTACGAACGTGCTATTCAAGGCCTGACTTCCGATGTAGTGGGCGATCAATACGGGAGGCCAACTTGGGCAAGAGACCTAGCACTGTTCACGAAGTTTTTAGTTGACACTAGGGCGCCATTCGGTACTTACAACTTCACGGGATCTGGAGAACCTGTGAGTTGGCACGACATCGCGGTTTACGTTTATCAGTTCCTGGGAAAAGATCCGGGACTTGTGTCAAAAATCACATCTGAGACATTTGCCTCTGAGAATCCGCATTTTGCTCCTAGGCCCAAGAATAGTGTTCTGGATCTAAAGAAGACAGGCGACTCCGGGTTCAATCCGCCTGAATGGCCAGATTCACTTGCGCAATACCTGGCGTCCTTGAGTCAGTCAGCCACTCCATAAAGACGGTCTCCAGCGTCACCAAGGCCTGGGACTATGTAACCGATCTCATTTAGTTTCTCGTCCAAAGCTCCTAGAACGACGTGAACGCTCTTACCTGGCCACTTTGCCGAGAGATGCTTCTTCACGTTCTCCACGCCCTCTGGTGCTCCAATTAGGCAGACGCAAGTAACGTCCTTTGCACCACGGTCAAAGACATAGTCAATTGAGTCGTTTAGAGTTCCACCGGTTGCCAGCATTGGGTCGATGATGAAGACCTGGCGATCACCTAGGTCGTCTGGAAGTCGGTTGGCATAAGTAAAGGGCACCAAGGTCTCCTCGTTGCGCTTGATGCCAAGGAAGCCAACCTCTGCGGTTGGAAGCAGCTTGGTCATGCCCTCAAGCATTCCCAGGCCTGCCCTGAGGACTGGAATGACTATGGGTCGCGGCTCTGCAATCTTTGCGCCTTTGGTTTTCGTCAATGGGGTCGTGACCTCAACCTCGGTGAGAGCAACCTCTCTAGTTGCCTCATAAGCCAGCAATGTCACTAGCTCTTCAACTAGGAGCCTAAAGATTGGTGAGGGTGTCTTCTCGTCCCTGAGAATGCTCACCTTGTGGGTAATCAATGGGTGGTTGGCAACTGTTAGGCGCATTTCAATACCTTACGACTTTCGGTTAGTTCTAAGACTTACAAGTTTTCCTGCGGCCCAGGTGGCCAAAATCACAAATGGTTCCCATAGCCACCAAAACAACTTAGTAAGTCCCTTGTAGTGACGCCTGCGCACGCGGGAAGCTTCGGTTGCCGAGCGCATTCTGCGCTTGACGGACAAAGAGTTTGGGTGCCAGCGGAACTGAGCCAAGGTTTTGTTTAGGTAGGCAAACTTGCCTTGGTTCTTCAGTTGCAGGAAGAGATCAAAGTCAAAGGCAAGCGCAAACTCGTTGCTCAGACCACTCGTTTTTTCAAAAGCTGCGCGACGCATGAGTGATCCCGGTTGGGGGATTAGCTGTGGTCCAAACCTAAGGATCTTGGATGCCCACTCACCGCTCTGGTTAGTAAAGATGACATCACCATTTGCATCGATGTAGTCGCAGCCGCCATAGGTCATTACAACGCCAGGGTCCTTTTCAAAGGCTTCGACTGACTTAGCTAATGAACCTTCGGTTAGAAGGTCGTCATCGCCCAGCCAGCCAATGATCTCGCATTCCAAACTGAGCTCTCTTAGGAGTAGATCGAGCTTCTTCGCTAGGCCCGGCTCGGTGGATTCCGCGACTACCTTTGCACCGTCTGGCAGAGCCGCTCTGACGGCTTCTAGCTTGTCCTCAGGCGTGCCAACCAAGATTTCTAGGTCGAACTCACCTTGCTGGCTAGCAATTGACTTGTAAGCCAATGGCAAATACTCCGGCCTATTGAAGGCGGTTGGGATAACGATGCCGATTTTGGTCACCAAAGGATGCTATCGGAGTCCTGAGCCTAGGATTTGAACGTGGATTACGAGCATTTCATGCAGCTAGCGCTTAGCAAGGCTAAGCGCTCCGGAGATGACGTTCCTGTAGGAGCGGTAATCGTCAATTCGGACGGTGAGGTGATTGCCTCAGGTCATAATCGAAAAGAAGCCAAACATGATGCCTCCTCTCACGCCGAGATTGAAGCTATTCGCGCTGCAGGGCAGAAACTTGGCGACTGGCGGCTCGAGAACTGCACCTTAGTTGTCACTCTCGAGCCATGCGTGATGTGTGCGGGGGCGATTGTTGCTGCCAGGATTCCAAGGGTTGTGTTTGGCGCCTGGGATGCCAAGGTCGGAGCAGCAGGTTCGCTCTATGACATCTTGCGTGACCCAAGACTCGGTAATCCCGTTGAGGTTGTGGGGGGAGTGCTTGAGCAGGAGTGTTCAGCTCTGCTTGAGGACTTCTTCGCCTCGAGGCGAGAAAACTAGGGCTAGATAGAGACCGCTCCTTTGCTAAGCTTCTCGGCGGTGACGTGTCCGAGCGGCCGAAGGTGCAACTCTCGAAAAGTTGTGTGGGTGAAAGTCCACCGTGGGTTCGAATCCCACCGTCACCGCGCTTGACATGAGGCGACATCGTTCCCCACCGAACCTGCGAACTCGTAACTTTGGTTGGAGCATTACATCTCTGGTATTTCTTTTCTGGATCGAGCAGATTCTCACTCAGAATTTCTGCGGTCGTCGGGCTCACGACCTTAATGCGTACTTTGATGCCCAGAGTTGCGACTTGTGTGCCGGCACGAGCTATTCAGATTCCAAATTGGTGGGGTTTTCCGGCTTGACCACCACTCTTTTATCGAGGTTTTAGCGCGGGAGAGCTGTAGTAAGGTGTAGGTTTAGCCTTGCAAGGCTGGGGCAGGCCAAGTTTCGGATTGGGATATGAAAGAGACAATCAAGCGGTGGGTGTTCTGGTGGATCAGAGATTCGAGAATTTTCCTTCACATACTCTTTAGGGTTCGGGTCATCAAGCACGAGACCGCATCGCGTCTAGGTCTTATCAACTCCTACCCCTGGTACCATTTAGGACTAACAGAAGCTTGCTTCGAGGCTAGTCGTCTGGGCGTGAATTCGATCTACGCATTTGAATTTGGCGTTGCCGGTGGCAAAGGTCTACTTCATCTAGTGAAGGCGGCCAGCGCATTGGAGACAAGGTTTCCGGTAAAGGTACATGTTTTGGGTTTCGATTCAGGAACTGGAATGCCAAGACCCATTGATCATAGAGACGCCCCACATCTATGGAACTCTGGCGACTTCCCCATGGATAGGGAGGTGCTGAAGACCGAGCTCAAAGGTAGAGCTCAGGTCCTCCTTGGGATGGTGGCGGACTCCATCAAACTCTTCGACTCCCGGTCGGTGGATTCGTCGAGAGGGAGCGAAGGGAGCGTTGAAGTTTTGTTCCATGAGTTGGGGGTCGACACCACCATACCCGTAGGTTTTGTGGCTTTCGATTTGGATTATTGGAGCTCGACTCGGGATGCCCTAAAAGTTTTTGAGACAGTCAAGACACTTCCCAGGGTATGGAGCTACTTCGATGACCTGAATTACGTAGCCGAGAATCAAGGTGAGTATCTCGCCATTACGGATCACAACTCTGGCAAGACTGGAGCAAAGAGTTTTATTTCTCGAGTCGAGCTGTCGCTACCCCATTGGGTGAACTGGGCACACCGCATGAGAATTGTGCACTTTTTTGACCACGAATCCTATTGCGTACCCATTCACGGTTTCCAGGAGATCCGTCTCTAGGATTTCTTTACTGCGGGCTGAACACGTGCACTGGGCAAGGAGGTGCCAACTTGTATGATCCTGAAATTCGTTGGGGGCGAACTCGAGGAATCCAAGGTGGTCGTGAAGAGCGAGGGCGTTGCAAAGTTGTCAAAAAGGTAACAAACCTGAGAACTGTTAAGTTGCGTAGCATAATTCGCCTCCCCTAAGATAGAGGTTTGCTCCCCTGACCTTTGCCTGGCCTCAAATTGCGGTTGCCTGGCATGTAGCAAATGGTGGTTACATCAGGATTCAGGGAGCTTGTCCGCCCAAATACACAACTTCCC
>CAXNHX010000053.1:0-7135 GCA_964202305.1 Aquiluna sp. | reverse complement strand
ATGGTCATCGTGCCATCCTCAGCACGCTCTGGGCGGATACCCACATAGTGACCACCCTCAGTCGGCTCAGTGGTTGGAAGCACGGCAGAGTCGAGCTTGTAGGCCTTGAAGTGTGCGCCTTTCACTACGTCGCGAAGCTCTGTCACATCAACCGGAATCTCAGTGATTGTGCTTTCAAGAGCAACGCGGATGTGTTCAGCTCTCTCGGAGTACCGACCCTCACTTCTGGAGTCTTGGTCGCGATTCCCTAGGCCATGGGCTAAGCCGGGGACAGCAAACGCTAACCCTCCAACCAAAACTGCTGACACTGCTGCGGCAGCAATAACTTTTCTATTCATTTTCATTTCTAGTCCTTTCCAAAAATTCGTGAACAGTCACAAACTAGGGACTAAAAAGAGTCAAAGTCTCAAAATTCAGCTACCCCCTATGGAGCTAGCAGGTCACTGCCAGATTTGGGAGTTGTCTGGGAGGTTTCTGGGAACTAAAGGAATCTCCAGCGCTTGAGCTCCCAGCCAAACTTCACAGCCAAAAGTCTCACAGCGATCATTAGGACTGCAGCGACAAGGACGTCGACCGATTCCGGAGTTCCAATAAAGCTGAGTAACACCACCAGCCAGCCACCTGCAAAAGCAATCACGGCATAGGGCTGGTGGTCATGGAACGCCCTTGGCACTTCATTGACTAAAACATCTCTGAGTACTCCACCGACCACGGCGGTGATCACACCCATCAGCACGGCAATCAATGGGCTTACCTGCATCTGCAGGGCAATGTGAGTGCCGCCGGCAGCAAAGGCCCCGAGTCCAACTGCATCGGGAATCAGCATTGCCTTTTCAGTTAGTTCAATGTGACGAGCTTTGAAGAAAAATGGAAGGGCTACGCCAATTCCAATCAGGACCCAAACCCAGAATTCTTGCTCGACCCAGAAGAAGGGTCTGCGATCCAAAAGCACGTCTCGTAGGGTTCCGCCACCAAATGCAGCGATGAACCCGACCATCACTACACCCACAAGGTCGAAGTGTTTACGAGCTGCCTCGATGATGCCGGAGAGGGCGAAAGCAAGCACCCCGACTGCTTCAAGGGTGATTAGCAAGGTGCTGAGGGTCACTCTTACCTCTCAAGATTGTGATGTGCGCGAGGCGGGACTTGAACCCGCACGTCCTTGCGGACACTGACACCTGAAGCCAGCGCGTCTGCCATTTCGCCACTCGCGCATGACCCGAGCATTGCTCGGGTCAGCGCTAAGAGATTAGCAGAGATAACCCCTAGCGGTAAGGGGCGTGGGTAGACTTACCCTCACCTTTAGAACGCTAGGGAACGAGACTGCGTGAGCTTTTTAGACAAGGCTGAGCGAAGCATTGAGGCAGCGGTGAGTTCACTGTTTGCCAGACTCAGCAAAGCCGAGCTGCAGCCAGTAGAGGTATCGCAATCAGTCAAGAATGCAATGGACATGGCTGCCAACAAGGCACACGCCGATCGAGTCTTAGTCCCCCACCACTTCTTGATCCTGGTGAACCACGCTGAACTATCTCGCTTCAGCCCACAGATCCTCGCAGCCATTAAGACCGAAGTTGTAAAGCACGCCTCATCCCGCTCCTACCGCCTCACGGGTGAGATCGAACTCGAGATGCGAGGAGACGACAAAGTCAGTCGGGGCAGTTGCAGGGTTGGGTCTGCTTCAGTGAATGACCTTGTCACTTGGCAACCAGTTCTGAGTTTCGGTGGGCAACGCTTTGCACTAAAGACAGGATCCACGACGGTTGGACGCGATGATGAAGCCGAGATTACCGTGGACGATCGTGGCCTAAGCCGAGTCCACTTCGAAGTCGCCTTCGACGGTGAAATCGCAGCCATCCGAGACCTTGGGTCCACCAATGGCACTTTTGTCGATGGCATGCGCATCACTGAATTAGTTCTCCGATCCGGCAGTCGAATCTCTGCCGGTCGAACTGACTTCGAGTTCGAGATGCTTGCTCTAGCGGGTGAGACTCGTGAGTGAACTCGCCCTGTTCCTGGTTCGAATCGGGTTTGTGGCGGTCCTCTGGATCTTTATCCTGAGCTTGCTCTCAGTTATTAGAGCCGACCTTTATGGGCGCAGAGTCATTAGCCGAATTGCCAAGCAAAACGCACCTGCTTTCTCATCAGGTGCAGTGTCTGAACTGGGTATCGACGATGGTGACAGTTTCGATCCCACGCAGATTGCAATTCTCACCGGTCGCAACGCCGGTAGCTCACTGAGCATTGATGGCAAGAAGGAAATCCTGATTGGCAGGGCAGCAACCTCTGACCTTGAAATAGGCGACGAGTTTGCTTCCAGCCTGCACGCCAAGCTGGTGTTGGTGGGTGAGGACTGGGTGCTGCAGGATTTGAATTCAACCAACGGCACCTTCCTCGATGGCAAGAGAGTCACCACTCCAGCAACCATTCGAGCAGGTATGAACATTCGAATTGGCACCACAAACTTTGAGATGAGGGCGTAGCGCTTTGGCAGTCAAGACCATCAGCTATGCCGCGAGTGATATTGGAAAGCACCGCAGCTCGAATCAGGATTCCGGTTACGCCGGTTACCAGCTGTTCTTCATCGCTGACGGCATGGGCGGTCATGCCGGTGGAGACATCGCATCCGCCATCGCTTCGCAGCGCATTGCGCTTACCGACAGTAAATACGACAGCATTGAAGAGGCAATCGACACCCTGAAGAAAGGTGTTCTCGAGGCCAACTCAATGCTCAATGCAACGGTTCAGGAGCACCCTGAACTCGAGGGTATGGGCACAACCTTTTCTGGAATGCTGCTCCATGGCGGGCAGATAGTCACCGCTCACATCGGAGACTCCCGCATCTATCTGGTGCGCGACGGTGAGATGAAGCAGGTAACTGTTGACCATACCTTCGTGCAGAAGCTTGTCGACATGGGTCGCATTACCGAGGAGGAAGCGCTCGTTCACCCTCGACGCAGCGTTCTAATGCGCGTGCTAGGTGATGTGCAGGGAGAGCCAGAACTAGACATTGCAATTCACGAAGCCCTCCCTGGGGATCGCTGGATGCTCTGCAGTGATGGCCTGTCCGGTGTGGTTCCACCCGAGGTAATGGCCCGCATCCTCACATCCAAGATTCCAACCGAGGAAGCCGCTGAACTGCTGGTTGGGGAAGCGCTGGAATTCGGAGCTCCGGACAATGTCACCGTTGTCATAACCGATGTCGTTCGCCCCGCAGCCCAAATTGACTTTGAGCCCGGCGCTCACTTCGTTGGATCCGCCCAGCATGAGGTTGTAATCGAGGAACGCCGCGGCGGCAAGATTCTTCGCCTATTCAACCCACGCTCACTACTCGAACTGCTTCAGGCACCAGAGGACCCCTCGGCCTACGCCCCCGAGTCAGAGGAGCTGCTTGAGAAGATCTTGCTCGAGACCAGAAAGAAGATTCGCTGGCGAACCCTGCGCATCGTCGCAAGCTGGTTCCTGCTCTCGGGAGTCGTCGCTGGTATTGGCTATGTGGCCTACGAATACACCCAGACCCGCTTCTATGTCGCTGAGTATCAGGGCCAGGTCACAATCTTTCAAGGCATCCGCGAACAACTTGGGCCACTGAAGTTCTCCAGCCCATACCTAATCAGCGACATCGAAATGTCGGAACTCAGCAGCTTCCAGCAGACCTTGATCGAGCGCTCAATCTCTGCCGAGTCGCTTGAAGATGCAGAGCGCATCCTTCAACAGCTTGAGGAAAGTCGCAATGAGTAATGTCTCGCTGACCTCAGCGATACCGATGCTACTGAAAGCTGTTCCGAGATCAAGAAACTTTGAAGCCGTACTGCTGTTCTGGGTCTCAGGAATGCACGCATTCGCCCTCGCACAGGTGCAGCTCTCGGTGCTGCAGCGAATGCAGTGGGACATGCTGTTCTACTGGGGCCTTCCGACTCTTGCAGCGCTGATCATGCACTACATCTTGCGCAAGCACGCGGTCAGTTCCGATGGTTTGCTGCTGCCACTGGCATTTCTACTCAATGGTCTTGGCATCGCCATGATTTATCGACTTGACCTTGCCGAGATTGCCAGGGGAAGCGTGGATCTATATGCAGAGCGACAGGTTTGGCTCACCTGCTTTGCGATGCTGGCCGCCGCCTTTGTGGTGAGGGTTTTCAAAGATCCGCTGGTGTTGAGGAAGTACCCATTTGTCTCTGGGCTCACGGCCCTGGTTCTGCTCACCCTGCCGGCGGCCCCGGTGATCGGACGCACAATTAATGGGGCAACTCTTTGGATTGGGATCGGCGATCTGAGTTTTCAGCCCGGTGAGATTGCAAAGGTACTGCTCGCTATCTTCTTCGCCGGCTACCTAGTCTCGAGGCAGGCCCAGCTCTCAGAGATTGGTTCTCGGGTGCTCGGAGTTCGACTTCCGCGAGCGAAGGATCTTGGGCCAATTCTTTTGTTCTGGATTGCATCGCTTGGAGTTTTGGTAATCCAGCGCGACCTTGGAACATCCATTCTTTACTTCGGACTTTTCCTGGTCATGATCTACACCGCAACCGGTCGAGGTTTCTATGTCGGAATTGGAATAGTCATGATTGTCACTGGAGCACTTGTTGCCTCCAGGCTCTTCGATTACGTGGAGCGCAGGTTCGACAGCTGGCTTGAGCCATTCTCACAAGCAAACTACGAAGCGGTTGGCGGAAGCTATCAGCTTGTTCAAGGGCTCTTTGGAATGGCAAACGGTGACGTCATTGGTGCAGGACTCGGGGGTGGCTACCCGCAGTTCATCCCGCTTGCAGAGAGCGACTTCATATTTGCAGCGCTTGGGGAAGAGCTCGGTCTGGCGGGTGTCTTTGCAATCCTCTCAATCTTCTTGCTGATCGTTTATCGAGGTTTGAGGATCGCAAACTCCCACCCTGATGACTTTTCGAAACTGTTAGCGATGGGTCTGTCCTTTGTAATAGCGCTGCAGGTATTTGTGGTGGCGGGTGGGGTTATGGGGATGCTTCCGCTGACCGGACTAACCACGCCTTTCCTAGCTGCTGGCGGCTCGTCCCTTCTTGCTAACTGGACCATCATTGCTCTACTGCTGATTACCTCGCACTCCTCCTTGAAGCGGCCCGCAGCATGAATCGTCAGGTGAGGAGAGTAGGTCTGATGCTGACCCTCATGTTCCTGGCACTGTTCGCCATGGCCAGCTCGATACAGGTTCTCCGAACCGACGCACTCTACGAAGATCCGAGGAACGTCCGCGCATCGCTCGAGACCTACAAAACCCAGCGTGGGTCGATTCTGGTTGGCGGCGAAGAGATTGTGAGCTCGACTCCGGTGAACGATGCCTACCGCTTCCTTCGCGAGTACGAGTCACAGATTTACTCTCCCATCACCGGCTACTTCTCAATATTCAGTGGCAATACCGGCATAGAGCGAGAAATGAACAGCTACCTCTCCGGGCAAAGTTCGGCTCAGTTCTTTGAGCAGATCAACGCTCTATTGGATGGAACACCCGTTACGGGTGCTGCTGTGGAGCTGACCATTGACCCAGCGATCCAAAGAGCTGCCTGGGATGCGCTGGGTAACCGCAAGGGAGCGGTGGTTGCCCTGGAGCCATCGACGGGACGTATTCTGGCAATGGTCTCAAAGCCGACATTTGATGCAAACCTGCTGGCGGGGCTCAACTTTGGTGAGGTAAGCGATGCCTACCGAAACTATGCCGAGTCAAACGACGCTCCGCTTATCAACAGAGCCATCGGTGGGGACCTTTATCACCCCGGTTCGGTCTTCAAGCTTGTGGTGGCTGCAGCGGCCCTCGAGTCAGGCCAATACACCGCGAACAGTGAGTTTGAGAACCTGGAGTCTTACCGCCTGCCCGGAACTCTCACCGAGGTGAGAAATGCCTCTCGAACCACCTGTGGCGCTGGGGAGACAGTGACCCTCGAACGAGCTCTGATTCGTTCCTGCAACATTCCATTTGCACTGTTGGCGGTTGAACTCGGTCAAGACAAGATTCGCGCCCAAGCGGAGTTGATGGGCTTCGGAGATCTCATAGAGATTCCCATCAGCGTGACCGCATCTACCTACCCCGAGGGGATGGACACCGCGCAAACTGCGCTCACCGGGTTTGGGCAGTTTGATGTCAGATCATCACCGCTGCAGATGGCCATGGTCACCGCTGCCATTGCAAACCAAGGTGTGATCATGGCCCCACAGCTGGTAGAGCTGGTGGTTGCAAGCAACCTAAACATCCTTGAACAACGCCAGCCAACCGTTTACTCAGCACCCATCTCCAGACAGACAGCGGGCTTGCTAACTCGCATGATGGTCGACTCCGTCGAGATTGGAGTGGCGACCAGAGCCGGCTTGTCGGGAGTTGCAGTTGCCGGGAAAACAGGCACAGCGGAGAATGGGCCCTCTGAGCCGTACACACTTTGGTTCACTGGGTTCGCGCCCGCGGAGGCTCCCGAGGTTGTTGTGACCGTGGTTGTTGAAGACGGCGGCGGCATCGGCCAAAACGGAACTGGCAACCAGATCGCGGCGCCAATTGCACGCGCTGTAATTGAGGCGGTGTTGAACCGATGAAGCCCGCTGTTGGACAGCTATACGGAGATCGCTACCGCTTACAGTTGCGAATCGCTATCGGCGGTATGGGTGAGGTGTGGCAAGCCGAGGATGAACTTATTCTCAGACCGGTCGCGATAAAGATTCTGAAAGAGGAATACCTTTCGGATCCAAACTTCCTTGAACGCTTCCGCAGTGAGGCCAAGAGTGCTGCTCTTGTGGAGCACGAGGGTATTGCAAATGTCTATGACTACGGCGAGGACACCGGTGCTGCATACCTCGTTATGGAGTTAGTCCCCGGTGAATCGCTCTCGCGCCTTCTTGAGCGAGAGAAGCGCTTGCCCGAGGATCAAGTTTTGGACATCATGGCGCAGACCTCCCGGGCATTGGCGGCGGCTCATGCCCGCGGGCTAGTTCACAGAGACATCAAACCCGGCAACCTACTGATCACACCCGAGGGCAAGGTAAAGATCACAGACTTTGGCATCGCGAGAGTTGGCGACCAGGTGCCACTGACAAAAACCGGCCAGGTAATGGGGACAGTTCAATACCTTGCCCCAGAACAGGCCACTGGAAAGTCTTCTACTCCCGCGACTGACCTCTACTCGCTAGG
>CAXNHX010000052.1:0-7173 GCA_964202305.1 Aquiluna sp. | reverse complement strand
TGGGCTACCGCTTGCATGGGCACAAGCTTGCCACAGCGAGGCGATTAGAGTTGGGTTATGAGAAGCCAAGCCGTCACCACCAGCGTCGAGGTGTCCGCTGGCGGCTTGATCATTTCCAAGTCTGATCCGAGCAAGGTTGCCCTGATTTGCCATCTAAATCGTGGTGGTGGCAAGGATTGGTGCCTTCCCAAAGGCCACGTTGAAACAAACGAGAGCCTCGAAGAAACAGCCGCCCGCGAGATCTTCGAAGAGACCGGTCTGGCTGGCGAGGTGGTAACCAAACTAGGCGAAATCAACTACAGCTTCCGAGTCGGAAACACTCGCATCCGCAAGACTGTTCACCACTACCTGCTCAGGGAGATCTCTGGCAACCTAAGCGCCGATGGTGATCCAACCGGCGAGGTGTTGGAGGTGCGCTGGTTCCCCCTCGAGGAGCTGGTCGAAGTATTGGCTCACGAGAACGAGAAGAAAATGGCACTCAAGGCACTGGAGCTTCTTCGGTGAGACGGCTACTGGCGCTTCTGATTGCGCTTGTGATGCTTCCAGCCCCTGCCATGGCAGCGGATGTCGAAATCGTTCCGGGCAGCAATATCAACCTGGTTGCCAGGGACTCAAGAATCCCAGTGACCGTCAAAAACAACACCGACGAGGCCGTGACGGTAGTCGTCAAGGGGAAACCAACTTCTTTCCGGCTAGAGGTGTTGTCAGATGCTGCGGTGCTGATTCCGCCTCAAAGCTCGGCCATTGCGGAGCTTCCCGTAACCGCGCTCGCCAATGGGCCGGTCCAGATTGCGGTCTGGGTTGAGCAAAAATCTGGTGAGCGAGTAGGCGAAGACGTGATTATTGACGTCAACGTGGCGTATGACGTGGAATTGTTTTTGCTCGTCACCTTTGGGGTGGCTATGTTTGCCCTGATCATCATCGGTGTGATCCGAACGGCTATCAAGTTAGGCAGGCGTCGTGAGTGATCAAGACCCCTCGGTAGCCAGATCCTCGCTCATCATGGCCTCGGGCACCATCGTCTCGAGAATTCTTGGTTTTGCAAGAGCAGTGCTGCTGGCAGCAGCAATCGGCGTCACAACCGATGCGGCGGACGCGTTTGGGGTAGCAAACCAGCTTCCAAACAACGTCTACGCGATCATCGTGGGTGGTGTCCTCAACGCCGTGCTAGTACCCCAGCTGGTTCGAGCCCGAGCGATGGCCGATGGCGGCAAAGGTTACGTCGATCGCTTTGTGACGCTAGCCATAACGGTTTTCTTTGCGGTCACGCTGCTATTCACGATTTTGGCCCCGGTGTTAGTGCGGCTCTACACCTCGGGCTGGACCGAGGAGCAGCTCGCGCTGGCAACGGCTTTCGCCTACTGGTGCCTTCCCCAGCTGTTCTTCTACGGCATCTACTCGGTTTTTGGTGAGGTGCTGAACTCTCGCAGCCACTTTGGGCCATTTATGTGGGCTCCGGTGCTGAACAACGTGGTCTCCCTGGCTGGTTTGTTCGCCTTCATCGTGATTTTTGGGGCTGATCCAACCGGCGAACGCGCTATTTCGGACTGGGGTGGTGATCGAGTCGCACTGCTGGCTGGCAGTGCAACTCTGGGTGTGGCCGCTCAAGCCCTGATTTTGCTGGTCAGCTGGCGCAAGATCGGCATCACACTGCGCTTCAACTTCCGCTGGCGTGGCTTTGGTCTTGGCCCAGCCCTAAAGGCGGCCTCCTGGTCGCTCGCCATGGTGCTTGTGACCCAAATCGGTGGTTTGGTGCAAACGGCAGTGGCCTCTACGGCGGCACTGGCTAGAACAGAGACAAATGCGGTGGCATCAGTTGCCGCCGCAGCAATTGCCTGGCTGATTTTCATGCTTCCGCACTCGGTAGTGACAGTCTCGATTGCCACCGCCTACTTCACCCGAATGGCCAAGCACGCCAGTGAGAACAAGATTGAGGACTTCAAAAAGGACCTCACCACAGGTCTTCGTGTCATTGGCCTGGTGAGCGTACTCGCAACGGCAGTTCTAATCATCCTGAGCTACCCGATAGCTCGGGTCTTTGTTGGTGAGTATCCAGGAACCGTCGCGCTTGGCAACGTCATCGCTGCCTTCATGATTGGCCTGGTCCCCTTCAGCTTCGTCTACATGATGCAAAAGGCCTTTTTTGCTCTTGAGGACACCAAGACGCCGTTCATTTTTACTTCAATACAGATCGCGATCCACATCACCGGCTCGCTGACCCTTGGATTCTTGGCTCCAAAAGAGTGGTTGGTGGTCTCGATCGCGTTGCTGACCGCGTTCTCAGTCACCATTCAGGGCCTGATCGCCTACCATCTGCTCAGGAGGCGCATCGGGGGACTGGCCGGTTATGGGGTCGGGCGCTCTTTAGGAATCAATCTGCTGGCTGTTTTACCGGCGGCGGCGGTCGGTGTCGCGATTCTGTGGTCCCTGGGTGGCATTTCCGCCGGGTCTTTTGCCCTGGATCGGGTCGTGACTTCGGTATTCTCTAGCGTGCTGGTGGCATCCGGCATGCTGCTGGTTTATTTGGCCCTACTCTGGGTGCTGCGAGCCACAGAACTGCGAGAGGTCATTGCCCAATTGCGGGGTAGGTTTGGTGGGAAATAGCCCGGCAAAGCTAGGCTTGTGGAATAAATAGATAACTATCTATGTTCCTCACCTTGGAAAGTAGAGAGACAAAGTGCGCGAAGTAATCATTATCGGCTCGGGCCCCGCCGGCTATACGGCCGCCATCTATGCGGCTAGAGCCCAGCTCAACCCACTCATGATTGCTTCCAGCGTTGAGCCCGGTGGCGAGCTAATGAAGACCACTGAAGTTGAGAACTACCCTGGCTTTCCAGAGGGCCTTATGGGCCCAGATCTAATGGCCAACTTCCAGGCGCAGGCCGAGCGCTTTGGCACCGAGATTCTGTTTGATGACGTGGTTGAGGTAGACCTCAAGGGCGAGATCAAGATCGTGAAGACTGGCAACGGCGAGACGTTTGAGGCAAAGTCAGTGATTTTGGCCACCGGGGCCGCCTATCGCGAGCTCGGGCTGCCAAATGAAAAAACTCTCTCCGGTCACGGAGTTTCGTGGTGTGCAACCTGCGACGGCTTCTTCTTCCGGGAGAAGACCATTGCCGTAGTGGGTGGTGGGGACTCCGCCATGGAGGAGGCGCTGTTTTTGACCAAGTTTGCCTCCAAGGTCTATGTGATTCACCGTCGCGAGAGCCTCAAGGCCTCCAAGATTATGCAGCAGCGCGCATTTGATCACCCCAAGATCGAGTTCATCTGGAACTCGGCGGTTGCGGAGCTCAAGGGCGATGGTCAGCTCACCGGAGTTGTGCTTGAGAGCACAGTGGATGGCGCAAGGACCGAGATGGACCTTGATGGTCTATTTATCGCAATCGGAAATGACCCGAGGGTTTGGTTGGTTGAGAACCAGGTCAAGCTAACTGAAGAAAGATTTATTGAGGTTGATGGCAGAAGCTCCAGAACCTCGCTACCAGGGGTATTTGCCTGTGGTGATGTCATCGACCCCACCTACCGCCAGGCCATTACCGCAGCTGGATCCGGCTGCGTAGCGGCACTGGACGCAGAGCACTATCTAAGTTCCCACTAGGAGAATCATGAAGGCAGTAGAGGCAACGCAAGGAACATTTGCAGCCGAGGTACTACAGGAAGACAAGCTAGTAATTGTTGACTTTTGGGCGGAGTGGTGCGGCCCCTGCCGCATGGTAGCTCCAGTTCTTGATGAGATCGCAGCGGAGAACGCCGACACCATCAAGGTGGTCAAGGTAAACGTTGACCAGGAGCCGAACCTAGCAATGGAATACAAGGTCACCGGTATCCCGCTGCTTGGCATCTTCAAGGGTGGAGCCCTCGTCAAGCAGCTCGTTGGAGCGAGGCCAAAGGCCGCCATCATGCAAGAGCTACAGGACGTTCTCTAGCCAATAGCTGGGTCAGCGAACTAAACTGGCCGCTAAACCAAAGGGGACCCATTGCCGGAGCTTGACCTCACCCGCGCCACAAACTTCGACTCGTGGAAGCATGCCTATGCTTCGCGAGCGGAGAACTTGTCGGTTTCTGAGGTTCGCGCGCTGTTCTCGGTAGTTTCAAGACCCGAGGTGGTCTCGCTAGCTGGCGGAATGCCTGATGTCTCCGCCCTCGATGGCGAGCTGATCGAGAAGGCCTTCCACTCCATGATGGCCTCCAGGCGTAATTACGCCCTGCAGTATGGCGGTGGGCAGGGAGACCTGAGGCTGAGAGGTCAGATCCAAGAGATCATGGCGCTCGAGGGCGTTCACGGGTCCGTTGAGGACATCATGATCACCACCGGCAGCCAGCACGCTCTCGAATTGATTTCCGACCTCTTCCTCGACCAGGGTGACGTCGTTTTGGTCGAAGCCCCGAGCTACGTGGGTGCGGTTGGCATTTTCCGCCACAAAGAAGCCCACATCGAGCACGTTTTCACCGATGACCAGGGAATCTCGCCCGAGGCCCTCAGGGAGGCCGCAGAGCGCCTGATAGCCGATGGTCGCAAGGTAAAGATGCTCTACCTGGTGCCAAACTTTGCCAACCCGAGCGGTGTGACTCTGACTGCAGAGCGCAGGGTTGAGGTTCTCAAGATCTGTCGCGAGCTGGGCATTCTGATTGTGGAAGACAACCCCTACGGCCAGCTCTACTTCGGCCAGGAGCCGCCTAAGGCAATGCGCTCGATGGATGCCGAGGGCGTTGTCTACCTGGGCTCGTTCTCCAAGATTCTCTCTCCGGGTCTCAGGGTTGGTTACGTTCTCGCACCGCCGGCCATCAGGGAAAAGCTAGTTTTGGCCAATGAATCCGCAATTCTTTCGCCTGCCACCTTCGCTCAGATGCTGGTGAGTGAGTACCTGTCTATTTCCGACTGGCAGGGACAGATAGCCACCTATCGCAACCTCTATAGGACCAAGCGTGATGCGGCACTTGCTGCGCTCCAGCAGTACCTGCCACGCGTGCAGACCACCAGGCCTGACGGCGGTTTCTTCCTCTGGCTCACACTTCCAGAGGGCTTGAACTCTAAGGAAATGTTGCCATTGGCAGTAACTGAGCTTGTTGCCTACACCCCCGGAACGGCGTTCTTTGGCGACGGTCGCGGTGCAAACAACATCCGAGTCTGCTTCTCCCACCCAACCGCTGAGAACGTTGCGGAGGGCATTAAGCGACTTTCCAAGGTAATCAACCAGCAGATTGAGCTCAACGAAACCTTCGGATCAAGGTCCTAGTAATGCGGGTTTTGATTCTTGCTGGTGGTATTTCCCACGAGCGCGATGTCTCGCTGAAATCAGGTCGAAGAGTGGCCGATGCCCTTACTGAGGCTGGTGTTGAGGTCGAGATCAAGGAACCCGATCACGAGCTAATTGGACACCTGATTGCAACCCGACCCGATGTGGTTTGGTCAACCCTCCACGGTGCTGTTGGGGAAGACGGTTCGCTGCAAGACCTAATGCAGCTCGCGCAGATCAAGTTCGTCGGCTCCACTGCAGATGCCGCCCGTCTGGCCTGGAACAAGCCAGTGGCAAAGACCATTGCTGCGCGCCACGGTCTTCAGACACCGAGCTCAATAACGCTTCCCCGCTCCACCTTCCGTGAACTCAATGCGGAATCAGTGTTGGCTATGGTGGGCACCGAGCTCGGTTTTCCGCTGATTGTGAAGCCGGCCAAAAGTGGTTCTGCGCAAGGTGTCACCAAAGTGTTGAACGCTCAGGGTTTCTCAAAGGCGATGGTTGATGCTTTTGCCTACGACGACATGGTGATTGTTGAGAAGTTTGTCTCAGGGACCGAGGTTTCTGTGAGTGTCGTGGACTTTGGTGTTGGCCCGGTCGCTCTTCCAGCTGTGGAAATAGTTCCTGAAAGCGGAAGCTTTGGCTACAACGAGCGCTACACGCCTGGTGAAACCAGCTATTTCGTTCCGGCAAGAGTCTCCAACGAGGTGGCCCAGAGACTTGCTGATGATGCTTTGGCCATATTTGGTGCTTTACGTCTCAGACACCTGAGCCGAATTGACTTCATAGTTGACGAGCTAGGTAACTGCTGGTTCCTGGAGGCGAATGTCACCCCTGGAATGACCGAAACCTCGCTTTTGCCGCAAGCCATCCTGGCTGAGGGTGAAACCCTAGCCAACGCCTATTCCGCGCTGGTTGGAGCGGCCTTCCGGGCTTAGTTGCCCCGAATCTGGTCGGCGATGCGGCGCAAGTCTGCCAAGTTGCCGAATTCGATGACCAGCTGGCCTTTTTTGCGACCCAGGTTGATCTTCACGACTGTGTTTAGCTCATCAGAAAGCTCTTGAGCCATCTCCTTGAGCATGTCAGTGCGGCCACCGGCCACAATGGTGGCCTTCTTGGACTTTGACTTAGTGCCGGAAACCAGCTCTTCAAGGCCTCGAACCGATATGCCCTCGCGGATTGTCCTGTTTGCTAGCTCGATCATGCTGGCCTCGTCTGGGGCACCAAGCAGGGCACGAGCGTGACCGGCAGAGAGAACACCGGAGGCAACCTTGGTCTGAACCTCGAGGGGCAGCCTAAGCAAGCGCAAGGTGTTGGTGATCTGAGGCCTCGAGCGCCCGAGCTTGTCGGCGAGCTCTTCCTGAGTGGTGCCAAAGTCTTCAAGCATTTGCTTATAAGCAGACGCTTCTTCCAGCGGGTTTAGGTTGGCGCGGTGCAGGTTCTCCAAGAGCGCGTCGCGCAACATATTCTCATCTGCCGTGTCCCGCACCACAGCTGGAATCTCGGTTAGACCAGCGGCCTTGCTCGCGCGAAGGCGGCGCTCACCCATAATCAGTTCGAATCCGGTGCCCTTGGGCCTGACGACGATCGGCTGCAGCACGCCAAACTCCCGAACCGAGTGGACAAGCTCTTCGAAGGCTTCGGCCTCAAAGACGGTTCTGGGCTGCTGAGGGTTAGGAACAATCAAACTCGGGTCAATCAGAGCAAACTTTGCTCCGGGGACCTCTACCAGGTTCGGGATGGTTCCAGCCGAACCGAAAAACACGTCAACCGCGGCTCGATCACCTTCGGGAATCAGTGAGCCGATGCCTCGACCCAATCCGCCACGACGCTCTGGTCTCTTGTCTTCACTCATAGCTGCGCTCCTCTTTGGGCAAGCTCAATTGCGGCTTCCTGATAGGCCAGGGAGCCGGTGTTCTTTGGGTCATAGGTAATT
>CAXNHX010000051.1:0-7187 GCA_964202305.1 Aquiluna sp. | reverse complement strand
GATATTGCTGGAAAAAACCTGGCAGATCCTACCGCGGCAATCCTCTCCGCGGCTCTCTTGGCGGAAACGCTCGGCCACACTCAGGCCGCATCAAAAATTAGGCACGCTGTCGCAGCCGATCTGTTGAGCGCCCAGAAGGGTCGCTCAACGGATGAGGTTGCCAGCGCAATCTTGGAAATGATCTAGGTAGTCATGGAATTTCGAGTCACAAAGAACCCAAGTCCCGTTGCGGCTCAAGAGCGCGACGCTCTGATTGAGAACCCGACTTTTGGAACTCACTTCACCGACCACCAGGTAGTCGTGGTTTGGGAAGAGGGCAAGGGTTGGCACTCGGCTGAGGTAGTGCCTTACGGCCCAATCATGATGGACCCCTCTTCCGCTGTTCTGCACTACGGCCAGGAGATCTTTGAGGGCATCAAGGCCTATCGTCACCAAGATGGTTCGATCTGGACCTTTAGGCCCACCGCTAACGCCCAGCGCTTGCAGCGCTCGGCGAAGCGCATGGCGCTTCCCGAGCTGCCAACCGAGGGATTCGTTGAGTCCCTGCGTCAGCTAATTGCAGTGGACGGTGCATGGGTTCCAAAGCCCGAGAATGAAAAGACCCTCTACTTCAGACCCTTTGAGATCGCGGCAGAGAACTTCCTCGGCGTCAGGGCTGCAAAGCGCGCTGAGTACAGAGTGATCGCCTCGCCAGTCGGCCCCTACTTCACCGGTGGCCTCAAGCCTGTTTCAATCTGGATCGCCCTCGACTCTTCACGCGCAGGCAAGCACGGCACCGGCGAGGCCAAGACCGGCGGAAACTATGCGGCCTCACTTTTGGCTCAAGCTGAAGGTTATAAGCAGGGCTGCTCTCAGGTCATGTTCCTAGATGCCGAAAGCGCTACCTACATCGAGGAACTTGGCGGTATGAACCTGTTTTTCGTCTTCAAAGACGGCTCCGTCGCGACACCTTCTTTGGATGGCACGATCTTGCGAGGCATCACCCGCGACAGTGTCGTCACCCTGTTGAAGGACCGCGGCATCAACATTTCGGAGCGCAAGGTGACCCTCGCCGAAATTCGCGACGCTGCTGCAAGAGGTGAGCTAGCCGAGGTCTTTGCCTGTGGAACTGCTGCGGTGGTAACTCCGGTAGGCGTTCTTAAGTCCCGAGTCGAGGAAATCAAGATTTCCGAGGAGCCCGGCGAACTGACCGCCTCAATCCGTGCAGAACTAACTGGCATCCAATACGGCCTGGTCGAAGATCGACACGGCTGGATGCACAAGCTGGCGGACTAACCCGTGCGCGTGGTGCGCTTTCTCCACGGTGAACAAGAACACTTTGGAGCACTAGAGGCTGAATCGATCAGAGTTTTTGACGGCAATCCTTTGGACGGCGCAGAGCTTGGGGATGTTGTTGTTGCCCTCTCGGATTGCAGGTTGCTTGCCCCGGTCCAGCCCTCCAAGGCGATCTGCATAGGCATGAACTATGCGGCTCACGCCGCGGAGATTTCGCAGGCAGTGCCGGATGAACCGCTTATGTTCTTCAAGCCCGTCAGCGCAATCATCGGCACCGGAGAGCAGATTGTTCTGCCGCACCAGTCCAACAAGGTTGAACTCGAGGCTGAGCTGACCGTTGTGATTGGCAAGACCGCGAAGAACATCAGCGTGGATCAGGCTAAGGACTACATCTTCGGTTACACAATCGCGAATGACGTGACCGCGAGAGATCTACAGTTCTCAGATCTGCAATGGGCTCGCTCCAAGGGCTTCGACACCTTTTGCCCGCTTGGCCCTTGGATTGAAACCGAATACTCCGCAAGTAATAAGCGGGTCTCATCAAGAATCAACGGTGAGGTTCGACAGAGCGCAACCACCAACGATATGACCTTTGATGTTCACAAGCTCGTTTCCTACGTGAGTGAGAATGTGACCCTGTTTCCAGGGGACATCATTTTGACTGGCTCACCGGCTGGAATCTCAAGAATCACCAGCGGTGATTTTGTCGAGTGTGAAATCGAGGGCATCGGGGTGCTTTCTAACCCCGTGGCCTAAGCTTTAGCCGCTATGGATTTGATTACAGCTCCCACCACAACCGCCACCAACTCTGAGGTTCGAGTGAGGTTTTGCCCTTCTCCAACCGGAACTCCGCACGTTGGTCTTGTTCGCACGGCCCTGTTCAACTGGGCCTATGCCAGAAAGACCGGGGGCAAGTTCATCTTCCGGATCGAAGACACTGATGCCTCGAGAGACTCCGAGGAGAGCTACGAGCAGATCGTTGAGGCGCTGCGCTGGTTGGGAATTGACTGGGACGAGGGCATCGACGTTGGTGGACCCAACGAGCCATATCGCCAGTCTCAGCGCACCGAGATTTACCAGGAAGTGATTGCCAAGCTCAAGGCTGCGGGTCACCTCTACGAGAGCTACCTCTCAGGTGAGGAGATCGAGGCCAGAAACCTTGCTGCCGGGCGTGACCCAAAGATGGGATACGACAACTCAGAGCGAGACCTGAGTGACGCTGAGCGTCAGCGCTACATCGACGAGGGTCGAGAGCCGGCACTGAGACTAAGGGTCCCCGACCAGGACATTTCATTTACCGACTTGGTTCGTGGTGAGATCACCTTCCCAAAGGGTTCGTTCCCGGACTTTGTTTTGGTGAGACCTGGTGGGCAGCCGCTCTACACATTGGTGAACCCTGTTGATGATGCCTTGATGGGAATCACTCACGTACTGCGTGGCGAGGACTTATTGTCATCGACCCCACGGCAGATTGCGCTTTACAACGCCCTCTATGACGTGGGTGTTGCAAAGTTCATTCCGCAGTTCGGGCACCTCCCATTCGTTATGGGAGAGGGCAACAAGAAGCTTTCCAAGCGCAACCCAGAGTCCAATCTCTTCCTGCACCGCGATAGAGGCTTTATCCCCGAAGGGCTGCTCAACTACCTGGCCCTATTGGGCTGGTCGATTGCTGCAGATAGGGACATCTTCAGCCTTGAGGAGCTCAAGGCAAACTTCGATGTTGCATCGGTGAACCCGAACCCAGCCAGGTTTGACCAGAAGAAGGCGGATGCCATCAACTCTGCCCACATCCGCATGCTCGAAGACGAAGACTTTGCCAACCGCGTCCTGCCCTACCTCAAGTCCGAGGGTTTGATCTCAGATCAGCCAACCGAGCGAGAGCTTGCGATCATTCGTGCGGCAGCGCCACTTTTGAAGGAGCGCATGATCGTGCTCTCGGAGTCGGTTGGAATGCTCGGGTTCCTGCTGAGCGAAAAAGCAGAACTCGAGTTCGAGGCCGAGGCACTAGCCTCTCTCGACGCAACAGCCCACGATGTCGTGAAGGCCGCCCACCAGGTCTTGCAGTCGGTTTCAAATTTTGTTGCCGAGGACATCCAGGTCGCGTTGAATCTAGAGCTTGTCGAGAAAATGGAACTCAAGCCGAGGGTGGCATTTGGTCCAGTGCGAGTTGCAGTTAGTGGTAGAAGAGTCACCCCGCCACTGTTTGAGTCCATGGAAATCATGGGTAAAGAACTAACCCTCGCTCGACTAGAGGCTTTCCTCCAAGCGCACTAGGATAGAGGCTTGCGACCTGGGTTCGCCCTTGGGGTATGGTGTAATTGGCAACACGGAGGTTTCTGGTTCCTTTGTTCTTGGTTCGAGTCCAGGTACCCCAGCAAGATTGAGTAAGCATCAGCGATAGCTGGTGCTTATTCTCATTTAGACGTGAATTGGAGTGGCCGTGCTGCAGGATTTTGCCTCTGGTTTTCTGGTTTTCTCAACTCTTGCCGTTGCGCTGTTTCAGCTGGCAATCGTGCTCGGAGCTCCAGTTGGAGAGTATGCCTACGGAGGCCAACACGAGGGCAAATTACCAACTCGCTACCGTGTGACGAGCGTTATTTCAATGCTTGTGATGCTTGCTCTAGCCGGTCACTACCTGGCTCAATTAGGTCTATTCACACCGCTGCTCGACTCGGCTGGCAACGCGATTGCCAACTGGGTTTTTGTTGGCTTCTTTGGGCTGTCCGCTGTTCTGAACAACATCACCAAGAGCGAGAAGGAAAAGCGAGTCTTTGGCTCAATAACCATCGCCATGCTGCTCTCAGCAATCCTGGTCGCTATCTAGGGCTTGGTCGGCAGTTTCGATGACAACAAAAGCGTAGGCCAAACCCGGAATAGGTCTATGTTTGTGACCAGATTTGAAAGGTGCTGAGGGCAATGAAGCCAATCGGAGTTGTGGTCAACCCAAAAGCCAACCGCGGCAAGGGGCGTGAAAGCGGCGAGCAGGTTTTTGCCGAACTGGCAAAGCGCGGCATCGCCGCAATAAATCTCTCCGGCCCCGATGCGGCTAGCGCTTCATCCAAGGGGCAGATTGCCATCTCGGACCAGGAGCTTTCCGGTGTCATTGCGGTTGGCGGAGACGGCACAGCACAGTTGGCCGTGAATCTCTGTGTCCCAAATCAGATTCCCATGGGTCTGATTCCGGCTGGCTCTGGCAACGATCAAGCACGAGAGTTGAACATCCCGCGCGACTCAATTTCTGATGCGGTTGAGCACCTGGTTAATCATCTCGACTCACCCCGAAGAGTTGATGTTATGAGCGTGAAGACCTCGACCAGAGAATTCTGGTCGCTCGGTTCGATCTCCGCAGGTTTTGATGCACTTTGTGCGCAGCGTGCCAATGGGTTGAAGTGGCCCAAAGGGCCCAATAGCTATGTCGCGGCAATGCTGCTGGAGCTACCTAGGTTTGAGCCGATCGAGTATCACCTCGATGTCGATGGTGAAAAGCGCAGCCTAAAAGCGATGCTCTGTGGAGTTGCAAACGTCAAAAACTTTGGGGGAGGGATGAAGATCTCCCCGGACTCGGAAATCACCGACGGCGAGGTCGAAGTTTTCATTCTCCACGAGGTCTCGAGACCAAGGTTGCTCAGGATATTTCCAACGGTTTATGAGGGTAAGCACGTCGCTTTTGATGAGGTCGAGATTTTCAAAGCGAAGTCGGTCTCCATAGCCAATGACGGCTTCCCCATGACCTGCGATGGCGAACTGATTGGGCCTGCACCCTTCAGCGTCCAGGTGCATCCGCAGGGACTGCAGGTCTTCGCCTAGACATTGCTAAGCCCAAGGATTTATGGCAGAATTCACGGGTTGCTCTACGGCCCCATCGTTTAGCGGCCTAGGACGCTGCCCTCTCACGGCAGTAGCGCGGGTTCAAATCCCGCTGGGGTCACAAATCTCGCTCTTGATGACAAAATCTCGGGAGCGAGATTTCTTTTTTACTGCCAGCGCCTCGAATAGATGATTGCGATCGAGATAAAGACCACTGGGAACAGTGCCGCAGCGTTCAGGCCCCCAAATGTGTATAGAGCGAGGATTGTTCCTGCAATAGCGCCACCAAAAGCCCCCGAAAGACTCATCAATGTGTCACTAAAGCCCTGGACCTTGCTTCGGTCCTCTGTGCCAAGTGACTCGGACAATAAAGCGCTAGCGGCAACTGTGGTTGCTGACCAGCCAATTCCGAGCAGAAACAAACCGAGCACCACCGACCAAAACTCAGACTGTCCGACTCCGGCGAATCCAAGCGACCCTAGAAAAACGATTTGACCCATTGCGATAACGGGTTTCGCGCCCAATTTGTCCGACAGGTATCCAAAAACTGGGGCAAATGCATACATTCCCGCAACATGCAGGGAGATTGTGAACCCAACCTCGGCAAGGGAGTGCCCCTCGGAATCCAGGTGAGCGGGAGTCATGGCCATGACCGACACCATCACCATGTGACTCAGCGCAATCGTCAATACCGAGAATCCGGCCAGGGGGAACTTGCGAATTACCTCTAGAGCTCCGGCAATTCCAGGATTTTTCCGTCGTTCTGGCAGCCCGGCAATGTCCCTTGCCACAATTAGCGGATCGGGTCGCAGCCCAAACCAGAACACCAAGGTTGAAGAGAGCTGGGCAGCGATTGTGAACAGAAACGGCCCTGCCAGATGAGGCATTCCAAGCCATAGGCCCAGTGCCTCGCCAGGTGCGATCAGATTAGGACCAATTACCGCCCCCAGAGTTGTTGCCCAAACAACTATTGAAAGGTCTCTGCCCTTGGGCTTTCCCGTGGGGATGTCGGCCGCTGCAAATCGTGCTTGGAGTGATACCGCTGATCCAGACCCCAGAAGTAAGAGCGCAAGAATCTCGACGGGGAAGAGCCTGGTGTAGGTGGCAGCAATCATCAGGACGGCACCCATAATTGCTAAAAATGCACCAGAGGCCAGGGCCACGCGGCGACCTCGCCTATAAGCGAGATTTGCGAGTGGTATCGCCACTGCCCCCGCTCCAAGCGTGGAAAGAGTTGCGGCAGCGCCTGACCAAGCGGGGGACCCGGAGAGGTCAACGGCTAGAAGTGCTCCAACGGAAAGCGTTGCTCCCAGGCCGAATCCTCCGAGTGCTTGGCCAGCGGCCAATACCTTTACGGTGCGGCGCTGAAGAAGACTAAGCGCTTCGGGAGAATTGTGAGACACCGTCCAACACTATCGGTTGGGGTAAACTCTAGGAACGCAATCGCGAGGTGAATGAATGTCCAATAAGCCACTTACTCTGGCCGAGAAGCTATGGCAAGACCACTTGGTGGTCCGGGGAGAGAACGGCGCGCCCGATCTGCTCTACATCGACCTCCACCTGATTCACGAGGTCACTAGTCCACAGGCATTTGATGGCCTCCGCTTGGCCGGCCGCGACATTCGACGCAAAGACCTAACTATTGCCACCGAAGATCACAACACCCCAACCCAGGACATCCACCTTCCCATCGCCGAACCTACTTCTCGCGCTCAGGTTCAGGCCCTTCGAGATAACACCAAAGAATTCGGCGTTCGCATCCACTCGCTGGGTGACAAGAACCAGGGCATCGTGCACGTGGTCGGACCGCAGCTCGGGCTAACGATGCCCGGCCTGACAATTGTTTGTGGCGATTCCCACACCTCGACCCATGGCGCTTTTGGGTCTTTGGCGATGGGCATCGGCACCAGCGAGGTCGAGCACGTGCTCGCCACCCAGACTCTGCCACTGCAGCCGTTCAAGACCATGGCGATCAACGTCGAGGGAACACTGCGCCCAGGGGTGAGCGCCAAAGACATCATCTTGGCTGTAATCGCAAAGATTTCCACCGGAGGTGGGCAGGGCTACGTTCTCGAGTATCGCGGCAGCGCGATTCGTGCGCTCTC
>CAXNHX010000050.1:0-7310 GCA_964202305.1 Aquiluna sp. | reverse complement strand
AACCACCTGCTCGAAATCAGGCTCGATGAGGGCTCGATCGGCTACGACGAAGCCAAAAAGCGCTTGCTTGAGTGGTGGGCTAGCCGTTAGGCTTTCAAGGTTGCCCTAGGGCAGCAATGCAAATAACCCTCCTGTCACGGAAAGACCGTGACCGTTTAGACCGAAGGAGGTGGGTGAACTATGCATAACTATGAGCTGATGGCCATTTTGGATCCAGCACTAGATGAGCGCACTGTTAGCCCCATGCTCGACAAGTTCCTAAAGGTTGTCACCGAAGCTGGTGGCACCGTGGACAAGGTCGATGTTTGGGGAAGACGTCGCATGACCTATCCAATCCAGAAGCACGCCGAGGGTGTCTACGTTGTAGTTAACGTCACCTCCGGTTCAGACGCAGTGAACGAGCTAGACCGTCAGCTAAACCTGAACGAGTCAGTACTGCGCACCAAGGTGCTCCGTCTGGAGGATGCTGTTTTCAGCATCAACCCAATCGAGTTTGTGCCAGAAGAGAAGGCCCCTCGCCCATCTCGCGGAGGTCGTCCAGGCGGCGCTCGCGGTGGCAAGCGCCCATCGGGACCAAAGGCTGACTAATGGCTGGCGAAGTTAGCGTGACCATCGTAGGCAACCTTGCCGACGACCCCGAGCTCCGCTACACCCAGGGTGGAGTGGCCGTTGTGTCAATCCGCGTTGGTTCGACACCAAGGACCATGAACCGCACCACCAACGAGTGGGTAGACGGCGAAACCGTATGGGTGCGCTGCACCGCATGGCGTGAGGTTGCAGAAAACGTGGCTCAGTCACTAACCAAGGGCAGCCGCGTTGTTGTCACTGGTCGACTAAAGGCACCTTCTGCTTACCAAACCGCTCAGGGCGAGGCTCGCGCCTCTCTTGAGCTTGAGATCGACGAAGTCGGTCCGTCACTGCGCTACGCAACCGCATCCGTGACCCGCAGGGCCCGTGAAGGCGGCGCTGTCGAGTCCCCATGGGGCGGAAATCAGAGTGCACCTCAGGTGCAGTCAGGTGCTGACGCTTGGGCTAACCCGGCCGATGCAGCTACCGACGAAGCACCGTTTTAGAAATTTATTAGGAGAATCAAATGGCAGGAAAGTCAGCTGACCGCCGCAAGCACGTGTCTAAGTACGCAAAGCTTGCCCCGGTTAAGACCATCAAGATCGAGGTAATCGATTACAAGGACGTAGCAACGCTGCGTAAGTTCGTATCCGACCGCGGCAAGATCCGCGCTCGTCGTATCACCGGTGCAACGGTGCAGGACCAGCGCAAGATTGCTAAGGCCATCAAGAACGCACGCGAGATGGCGCTATTGCCATACGCAGGCGCAGGACGCTAGGGAGAAACCACATGTCGAAGCTAATTTTGACCAATGAGGTCTCGGGCCTAGGTTCCGCAGGCGATGTCGTTGAGGTAAAGGACGGTTACGCACGTAACTTCCTAATCCCAAACGGCCTAGCCGTGGTCTGGTCCAAGGGCGGCGAGAAGCAGATCACCTCGATCCGCGCAGCTCGCGATGCCCGTGCAATTGCCTCCGAGGAGATCGCTCTTGAAATCAAGGCGAAGCTCGAGGCAAACCCAATCAAGATTGCCGTAAAGGCCGGCTCTAACGGCCGCCTATTCGGTGCAGTCAAGACCTCCGATGTTGCAGAGGCCGTTGCGGCTCTGGGATTCGGTGACGTTGACAAGCGCAAGGTCCAGATTGCAGCCAAGATCTCAACAGTTGGTGAGTACGACGCAAGCGTCCGCCTCAGCAGCGACCTGGTAGCTCAAATCACTTTGAATGTGGTTGCCGCCAAGTAAACGGATTGCAAACGAGGGCGGCCCGCTTCGGCGGGTCGTTTCTCATTTAAGGGCAGGTTATCCACAACCTTCCTGTTCACCTTTAGAGTTTTCAACATTTATTTATCCCCAGGCAAAGCCCAGTGTTTTATTGGGTTGTAGCGGAATATTGGTTGAGTTTCCACAAGTTATCCACAGGACTACACACAATTCATCGGCGTGTTTCCACATAGTTATCCACAGTTATCCACAGGCCGATTTGAAAGCAAACTGTCGGTGACCCAAGCTATACAGGTCTCAGCTAGAGAAACTGGAGAAATAGATGTCAATGCTTGCACCTGTAGCGGCATCCGAAGCCAGGGTTGCCCCCCACAACCTTGAAGCTGAGCAGTCAACCCTGGGCGGCATGCTACTCAGCGAAGAGGCTGTCGCCGAAGTTATCGAAATCACCAGCGGCGCTGACTTTTACGCCTCAAAGCACGAACTCATCTACGACGCAGTGGTGACGCTGTTTGGTCGGGGTGAGCCCACAGACGTTATAGCTGTCACCGATCAGCTAAATAAGAACGGCAATCTTCTAAAGGCCGGTGGAGCTGACTACCTTCACTCCTTGACCAGCTACGTTCCTACCGCTGCAAACGCCGGCTACTACGCTAAGATTGTGGCCGACAAGGCTGTCCTGAGGCGCCTAATCGAGGCTGGCACCAAGATTGCTCAATCCGGTTACGAGTCCCAGGGTGAAGTTGAGGACCTGGTGAACCAAGCCCAGGCCGATATCTATCGTGTGGCCTCGCAAAACGCCAAGGATGACTACGTGGGTTTGAGCGATTCCCTTGAGGACGCCATTCGGGAGATTGAGTCAGCCCAAAACCGTGGCGGCGACATGACCGGTATCCCAACCGGCTTTACAGACCTAGATGCTTACACCCACGGACTTCACCCAGGCCAGCTCATCATTGTTGCTGCGCGTCCTGCGGTTGGTAAGTCCACCTTTGCCCTTGATATTGCCCGCCATGCGGCCGTCAAGCACAAAAAGGCAACAATCTTCTTCTCACTGGAAATGGGGCGAGCTGAAATTGCAATGCGCATGCTCAGCGCCGAAAGCTCCATCTACCTGCAGTCAATGAGAAAGGGAACCGTTACTGAGGCGGACTGGGCCAAACTGGCCTCGGTGCGCGGCAGCATCAACGATGCCCCGCTCTTTATTGACGACTCTCCAAACATGTCTCTAGTCGAGATTCGTGCGAAGTGTCGTCGATTGGCGCAGCAGGTTGATCTAAAGATGGTTGTAATCGACTACATCCAGCTGATGTCCAGTGGCAAGAAGGTCGAGTCCAGGCAGCAAGAGGTGTCCGAGTTCTCCCGAGCACTGAAGCTATTGGCCAAGGAACTCCAAATCCCAGTGGTTGCCCTTTCTCAGCTCAACCGTCAGGCAGAGCAGTCCAAGGACAAGCGTCCCGAAATCTCTCACTTGAGAGAGTCCGGTTCGCTGGAGCAAGACGCCGACGTTGTCGTCTTGCTCCACCGCGAGGGTATTTATGAGCGCGATCACCCGCGTGCTGGCGAAGCTGACATCATTCTTGCCAAGCAGCGAAATGGCCCCACCGGCACCGTGGTGGTTGCCTTCCACGGCCAATATTCGCGCTTTGTGAATATGCCAAGCTAGACCGCGTGAAACTCTTCTTTGGTCTTCGGGCAGCAATCTTCTTTTCCGCCGGAATCTTTATCACCTTTAGCGCCGATCACGGCTATCTGATTGGTCAACAGCTGCTGACCGCCGTGACCGGCTCTTTAGCCATTGCCGGGCTGGTCCTGATTGCGGCCAAGCGAGAGATTGCCCGAGCTGACCTAATGCTGGTGATCTTGGCCTTCTTGGTAACCATTGGCTCCTTTTTCACAATCTCAGCTCCCGAGCTAAGCCTTTACTTCCTAGTTTCCCTCTGGGGCATGGGTGCTGGAGCAATCGAGCTATTCTCCATGCGCCCATTTGGCTTTAAGACCAGAGCGGGCCAGGAGCGCTTCCTAAGCGGAATGTTCTCGGTCGCCATTGGCGCGTTGCTCCTAGCGCCACTGGATGTTGTCAGTGCCGTGGGCTTTCTAGGCGCCTATTTTGCTGTGAGCGGAGTTCACTGGGGTATTGCTGCAGGCTCACCTGAAGCGAAGTAGGGTTAGAGCCGTGAAGAGATTTGCAAACCTCAAGGCCTACATGACAATGTCCGCAATTGCCGCTGTTTTTGTGGGTTTGATCGTCCTCTATGGGACTCGATTTTGGGAAACAGCCGTTATTTGGTCGCTTGTGACCTTCATTGTTTCGCTCGTGGTTATTGCGACGCTGGATTTGAGCTTTAAGCCTGACGATCAGGACCCAAATCGTCCAAGACTGCGCTAACCGAAGCGCTTAGTTAGCTCTTCCGCGAGCCCAACATAGGTTTCTGGCCTGAGCTTCATAAGGCGATCCCTAGTTTCTTGGGGCAACTCAAGCTTTTGAACGAAGGCCTGCAAATCAGCCTCTCCAATGCGCTTACCACGGGTTAGTTCTTTGAGAAGTGCGTATGGATCGGCAATTGTGCTCAGTCCGCGCGCAACATCGGCGCGAATCGCGGTCTGAATAGCCTCTCCGATAACCTCCCAGCTTTCCTGGAGGTCTGTAGCCATAACTGCTTCGTTGACCGCGAGGCCATCCAGGCCTCGAATCAGGTTGTCGATTGCGAGCAGTGAGTGGCCAAAGCCCAAACCGATGTTTCGCTGGGCGGAAGAGTCGCTCAGGTCGCGCTGGAGGCGCGAGGTGACAAGGGTCTGAGCAAGCGAGTCTAGGATTGCGCTGGATAGCTCTAGGTTGGCCTCGGCGTTCTCAAACCTGATGGGGTTGACCTTGTGGGGCATGGTTGAGGAGCCGGTTGCCCCGGCGACTGGAATCTGCTTGAAGTAGTTCAGGGAGATGTAGGTCCAGACATCCGTTGCCAGGTTGTGCAAAATGCGGTTTAGGTGGCTCATCGCCTGGTAGAGCTCGGCTTGCCAGTCGTGCGACTCAATCTGGGTGGTGAGCGGGTTCCAGCTGAAACCGAGGTGTTCAACAAAGCCCTTGGACTGTTTGGCCCAATCCACGCCTGGAGCTGCTGCTAGGTGGGCGGCATATGTGCCGGTTGCTCCAGAGAACTTTCCAAGAATCTCTTGTTTTTCAAGTCTTTTGAGCTGGCGCTCCATGCGGAACACAAAAACGGCAAGCTCTTTGCCCAAGGTGGTTGGGGTTGCGGGCTGGCCGTGGGTGCGAGAAAGCATGGGAACTGCGGCATTTTGCTTGGACATCTCACGAAGCTTTGTCACCAGGCTCTTGGCCTTGGGAAGCATTACCTGATGCAACCCATCGGAGATTACTCGGGCATATGCGAGGTTGTTGATGTCTTCGGAGGTGCAGGCGAAATGCACTAGCTCTCCCAGGTCTGATCGGCCAAGCTTCTCGAGCTCCTCGCGAATGAAGTATTCGACGGCTTTGACGTCGTGGCGGGTAGTGGCCTCAATCTTGGCCAAACGAGCTACCGAATCGTCAGAGAAATCCTTGACAAGTGATCTGAGCTGCTGCGTCTCTTTGGCCGTTAGCGAGAGCTTTGTAGTCACGAGGTTGTGTTCAACGAGCCAGATCAGCCACTCGATCTCGACGTGAATGCGAGCTCGGTTTAGCCCGGCTTCACTGAAGTGCTCGCCAAGCTCACGAACCTGAGGGCGATAGCGACCATCGAGGGGACTTAGGGGCTGCTCGGATAGTTTGCTCACGCGCCCATTTTGCACTATCCCCTACTCAAAAGCGCCACGGCTTACCCAAGCACGGGGGATTGAGTGCTAGCGAATCTTGAGGATTCTAAGCACCGTTCTGGTTAGGAAGCTGGCAACGCTCATGACTATGGCGGCAAGGATTGCCCAGCCCAGCGAAGCGATCTCCAGACCCTCGGAGGTGAAGCCCTCGATGGCGAAGACATCTGCGCCGATGAGTGTGCTGAGCCATGCCACAAGCAACAGCAGGGCGCCATTGATCACGAAGGCGATCAGACCAAAGGTGAGGATGTAGAGCGGGAAAGCCAGGGCTTTGATAATCGGTGCGATGATCGCATTCACCAGGCCAAAGATTGCGCCAATCAGCAAGAACGAGGCGATTGTCTGCCAAACCCCGTCACCGCCATACGGAGTCAGCGATACCTGAGGAACGAGTGTGGTGGCGGCCCAAAGACCAACGGCATTGACGATAGTGCCAATAAGAAAGCGCAACATGGGGGTAATTCTTGCAGGAAACCGCTAAATTAGCGGTTGTGACCCCCCAGCCAGAAATACCCATGTTGCAACTTCTTGCACCAGACGGTACTTACGGGGTTCCCAAGGAGTATCAGCGCTACGGCGCTGTGATCGAGACCCTCACCGAGGATGATCTCAAGAAGTTTTACCGGGACATGGCCCGAATCCGCAGATTTGACGTTGAGGCCATTGCCCTGCAGCGTCAGGGGCAGCTGGGATTGTGGGTTCCGGCCATTGGCCAAGAGGGCGCTCAGATTGGCTCCGGTTACGGCGTTGGGCACAGCGACCACATTTTCCCGAGCTACCGAGAGCACGGTGTTGCAATCACGCACGGCGTGGAGCTGATGTCGATTCTCAAGATGATGCGCGGAGTCAATCACGGTGGCTGGAACCCCGAGGAAACCCGCTTCCACCTCTACGCAATCGTGCTTGGTACGCAAGTTCTGCACGCCGTTGGCTACGCAATGGGCGTCAAGTTTGATGGCTTGGTTGGAACCGGCGACCTGGATAAGGATCTCGCGGTCATCTCCTACATGGGCGATGGCGCAACCGCTGAGGGCGACGTCTCGGAATCACTGCTTTTTGCTGCCGTCAACGATGCGCCAATCGTTTTCTTTGTTCAGAACAACCAGTGGGCCATCTCCTCCAACATCAAGGATGTGACTCGAGTGCCGCTGTATCGCAGGGGCGAGGGCTTCGGTGTCCCCGGCATGCGCATTGACGGCAACGACGTGCTTGCAAGCTATGCGGCCACCAAGATCCACATGGATGAGGCGAGAAGTGGTCAGGGACCTTTCTTGATCGAGGCACTCACCTACCGAATCGGCGCTCACACCACCAGCGATGACCCGAGTAAATACCGGGATGAGGCCGAGGTGACCGAGTGGAAAGCCAAGGACCCGATCGCAAGGTTTGAGGTTTTCCTGAGGAGACAGGGCATTTCCGATGACTTCTTTGAAGAGGTGGCCCAGGCGGGCGACGCACTCGCCAAGGACATCAGAGAGCAAACCTTTGCCCTCAAGACCCCACCGCTAGAAAACATTTTCAATCACGTCTACTCCGACCCGCACCCAGAGATTGAGCGCCAACGCCAGTGGCTCAAGGCCTACGAGGCCCAGATGGGAAGCCATGAGTAGCTATCAGGACATGGCGATAGCTAAGGCCCTGAATGCAGGCCTTGCGAAGTCAATGCAGAAGGACCCCAAGGTCCTGATGTTTGGCGAGGATGTCGCAGAACT
>CAXNHX010000049.1:0-7311 GCA_964202305.1 Aquiluna sp. | reverse complement strand
ATCGCCGACCCGACCATGCCCCGGTGACCGGCGATGTAGAACTTGGCCGAGCGGTCAAGGGGAAACTTTGGGGTCATAGAAACTTTGGCTTGTCTATCCAGTGCGCGCCCTCGTGTTTGAGAGCCTCGACATCTGCCTCCACCATGATCTTTGCAAGCTCAGGAGCTAAGGTCTTGGCCTTCCAGCCCAGTTCGCTCTGCGCCAATGCGGCATCGCCAATCAGGGCATCTACTTCAGTTGGGCGGAGATACCTTGGGTCAAACTCAACAAACTCTTCCCAGTTCAGACCGATGTGAGAAAAGCTGTCGGTCAAAAAGTCTTTGATGGTTGCTGCGTGACCGGTGGCGAGAACGTAGTCCATTGGCTTGTCATGCTGCAGCATCCGCCACATACCCTCGACATACTCCGGGGTGTAGCCCCAGTCACGAACGGCATCGAGGTTGCCCAAGAAAAGTTTCTTTTGAACCCCAGCCTTGATCCTGGCAGCCGCGCGAGTAATTTTCCTAGTCACGAAGGTCTCACCACGCCTTGGAGACTCGTGGTTGAAAAGGATGCCGTTGACTGCAAAGAGGCCGTAGGCCTCTCTGTAATTCTTGGTCATCCAATACGAGTAAACCTTTGCAGCACCGTATGGTGAGCGCGGGTAAAAGGGAGTCTCTTCGTTCTGAGGTGGCGGGGTCGCTCCAAACATCTCAGAGCTGGACGCCTGGTAGAAGCGACTCTCTGGAGAAACCAGGCGAACAGCCTCTAAAACGCGAGTGGTTCCAACCCCGGTGATGTCTCCGGTGTATTCGGGTTCATCGAAGCTAACCCGCACGTGTGACTGAGCACCTAGGTTGTAAATCTCATCGGGCTTGAGCTCTGCAATCAAAGAGACAAGCCTTGATCCGTCGGCCAGATCGCCGTAGTGCAGGATCATGCGTGGGGCACCATCGTGGCGGTCCTGGTAAAGATGCTCGATGCGCGCAGTGTTAAAAGTGGAAGCGCGGCGAATCAGGCCGTGAACCTCGTAGCCCTTCTCAATGAGTAACTCGGCGAGGTAGGAGCCATCCTGGCCCGTGATGCCAATAATTAGCGCCTTTTTCAACCTTGGTCTGCTCCCTAAATCTTCTAAGCTCCCCTAGCCTACCGAAGCAACAACTTGAAACATTTAGTAAAGATTTGACATTTGGCAATCAATTACCCAAACTATTGCCAATGTCATCACGAGCCTTCTCCACTGCGCAGCCAAGCTGCGCAGTGATGTCCTGCTCGATGTGCATGTGTATGTGCCGCTAGTTACAAGCTAACGACTAGCAAAAAGGCACCAGCAACCCGACAAACGCACGTGATTCGTGCACTTCAAACCTCACACACACATCACGAAGGACAAGCAAAATGACCGCACTAAAGACTTCCACCAAACCCGTTGGTTTCGCCCTCTACGTTGGCATCTCCGAGGCCCAGGCACAGGCACAGGGCCTAAGCCTGGCCGAGATTGCAACCGCTCTAAAGGCCAAACTCGCAGAGCTCCTACCAGAACAGGCAAGCCAGACCTATGCGGCCCTCGCCCTCGCGCCTGAAACCGCACAGGGTAGAAATCTAGACCTCACCCGCTTGGCTCTGAGAGAGCCTCGAGCCACCGGCAAAGCCATCGCTCCAGAGCAAGAGGATCAGGATGCAGCCAAGGGATTGGTCGTCGACCTCAAGCGCAGAAGGCTCTTTGTGGATGGCCGCAATGCGCAGTTGACCTGCAAAGAATTCGAACTCTTCGCATTTCTAATCGAGAACACCGGGAGGACGGTCTCTCGAGAGGAAATCGCCAACATCTCTGAGCGCTGCGGTGAACTCAGGCCAAACTTCCGAACGATCGATGTTCACGTGCGTCGCCTGCGCTCAAAGATCGCCGGCTACGAGGACGTGGTGCGAACAGCCAGGGGCCAGGGCTACCGCTTCGACAAGCACCCGGACGTTCTAATCGAAGAGCTTTAGACTCGATCTGTGACCACCTTCCCAAACCTCGAATCAGGGGCTGAGCTGGCCTTAGCCCAAATAGAGAAGCTACGTGAGCAACAGCACACAATAGTTGTTCTGATAGATGGTCACGCAGGCTCAGGAAAGAGCACTCTCACGAAGCTGCTGAGCAACCTGCTCTTCAAGCAGTTCGAGCAGGCTCCTCACGTGATTCACATGGACCACCTCTACCCCGGCTGGGAAGGGCTGAGGGAAGGATCCCTCTACCTACTAGAGGAAGTGTTATCCCCCCTCAGAAACCACCAAACTGCTTCGTGGCAGGTTTGGAACTGGGCTAGAGGTAAAAGAGGAGCCAACGATCCAGGCAACGGGTGGCGCAGCTTCGAGGGAGGCAATGTATTGCTCGTGGATGGATGTGGATCTATCTCAAGAGCGAGCAGCGAGCTCGCTGACCTAAAAATCTGGGTGGAGTCACCGCTCGAAGTTAGAAAAGCCAGGTTCCTCGAACGCGATAACGGAAGATTTGCAAGCCACTTCGATAACTGGTCGATGCAGGAGCAGGAGTTCTATCAAGCTGAGCATTCCAAAGAGCTTAGTGAGCTCATAATCGCAAATTAGTCTGCGGTTGAGCGATTCTCTCGCCAGGTGCGGATGCCTGCAATCAAACTCAGCAAGATAACCACTGCAGCAATTACATAGACAGTTGAGCGAACCCAGGGAATCGAGTAAGTGAAGTAGCCAGCCAAGGTGAGTCCACATCCCCAGAGCAGCGCTCCTACAAAGTTTGCACTAAAGAATTTGTAGTAGTTCATTCGGCTAATCCCTGCCAGCGCTGGAATGATCACGCGCCCCCAAGGCACGAACCTCGCGACAACAATTGACCACCAGCCGTACTTCGTGTAGAAAACCTCTGACTTTTGAATGGCAGTCTGAAGCCATTTACCCTGACGCTTATCGAGGTAGGGCCTTCCGTAGTGGCGCCCGAGGGTATAGCCAACCTGATCCCCAAGCCAAGCAGCAACTCCGACGCCGATGACCATGACGTAGATGTTTATGGAGTCTGCATTTGCGGCGGCTACCAACCCTGCGGCAAAGACTAAAGAGTCCCCCGTTACAAATGGAATGAATGCACCAATGAAGAGGCCTGTACCAGCGAAAACAAGACCGAAAACCGCTAGATAAAAAAGCACTGGACCGATTTGATCGAACCAGCTAACAATGTCGTCAGTGACGGAAGCCTGCAATCTAGTTGACAACATCTACCCAAGTATAACCGTTAGGAAAAGACCCTCTGGGTCGAGCATCTCCCACTTAAATGGATAGCCCCCTGGTTTCCCAGGGGGTTATCGGTTAGAAGAGCGATTACTTTACGGTAATGGTCTTGTCTTCTTCAAGTGAACCGTCAACGTATACCTTCACGTTGATCTCGGCGCCAACCCTGCTCTTGCGAGAGAACAGGTAGTTGTCGTTGAGTGCGGTGTACTTGACCCAGCGTCCGCCAGCGCGCACAGCTATGGTTGAACCCTTGCCGTTCTCGATACGAACTGCCCAACGGCCCTTGAACGAACCAACAACAGCCTTGACCTCATCAACCGCTGCAGCTGCAACGGTGATGGTCTTGGTGGTGTTTAGGTCTTTGGTGTCAACGAAGTCACCGTCGCCGTTCTGGTCGTAGGAAACGACCACGGTGATGGTGCCGGTGTCACCAGCGCCTAGGAGCACGGAGTAAACCACGCCACCAGTTGCGTCAGTCTTGGTTGGAAGAGCTCCAAAACCAATTCCTGGACCGGTGTAGGTCACCTTAATGCGACCTTCGGTAGCCTCTACTCCGTTACCGAATGCGTCGTTTAGCTGTGCCTTGACCTGCAAGGTGCTAGCTGGTGCAACGGTGCCTGGAGCAGTGATAACGAGAGAGGTCCCCTCGCCAACACCAACTCCAGCGAAGGTTAGCTTGGTGGTCGTGGAGCTTCCCATTGCAGTAGCGGTAACTACTACATCCTTAGCCGCAGTGGTGGAGTAAACGTCCACGTTGAAGAAACCGCTTCCGTCAGCTACCAGGGTGATTGATCCACGCTTGTAGACAACACCATTTGAGAAAAGGAGAGAGGTTGGACCAGTAACGGTGACAACCGCTCCTGGAACCGCTACACCGGTTACTCCGTTAGTGATTGAACCCGCAACAACGGCGTTGTTTGCATAGGCAGGCACCGCAAGAGGTGCAACACGAATGTCACCCTCGACCAGTGCCTTGGCTGCAACGTCAACACCTAGATCCACGGTTGCTCCGAATAGAGAGGTACCGTCGGCACCCAAAGTTACAACGCCAGTCGCAACTTTAGTGGTTACGTCGGCGTCGGTTACAGCTGACCATAGGCCAGTTGCACCCTTCTTTTGCAGAGTGATAGTGGTGACGTAGGTGGTGGCCAAGCCATTGTCACCGATAGTGACAGAAGCCTTACCACCAACAAGCTCGACGATGCCGTTCACAGCGCCATCACCGGTAACGGTTACTCGGTAGTCAGTTGCGACAGCTGGAGCTGTGTACCACTGGTCTACAACTGCTAGGTCGAGAGCATAAGTTCCGCCCTTGAGGATTGCACGAGTCTGGTCACCGAAGGTGCCGTTTGCCACAGAAAGGTCAACCATGCCAAAGGCCTGTGCGGTCCAAGTCAAAGTCGCCTCTCCAAGAGCAGCGCCCTCAGCTAGGAAGTCCAGGTCAACGCTTAGTCCAGTCGCTCCAGCTACAGTGGTAACCGTTGCCTTCACTTGACCATTTGCATCAGTCAGGACTGTGTCGGTGCCGGTCTTGCCGTTAACCTTGAAGTCTGCTCCGGAGGAGTAGTTGTTCTTAATCTGAACAACCTTGCCTGCTCCGACAGCATCGCCATCTTCATCAAGCACGGTAGCTACTACATCAACAGTTAGAGTTCCAGACTTAACTCGAGCAGTAGCGGACTCAGATGCTACAACTGCATCTACAGCCGAAGAGCCTGCAATGTCGATCTCAACTGAGTCTGCAACCACAGCTGCGGTTGCGAACTCTGATGTAGCGACCTTGACGCTATTCCAGAAGCCAGTGGCAATGTAAGTTCCGGCCGTTGCTGCGGAAACAGCGTGGACCAAGTTACTGAGGGTTGCGTTCTGAGGGGTTGCGGTTGCTGTCGCCGACCAAGTTGCGGCAGGGCTGTCAGTTGCAGTGTCTGCAATGAAGACAGTTGTCGAAACAATCGAGCTAACAGTGGCTCGTCCAGCCTGAGCGGAGGATGAGAAGTCGAATCCATCTCCAACTCTAGCGTTGTGAGCAGCGCCAGTGGTTACGCGAACAGAGGTTAGAACTGCACGGCTAACGCTAGCGTTGGCCACGGTTGCTGACATCGAGGTGAAACCCCAGTCGTTAAACGCAGGGCTGACCGCGGTGTAGTTGCGGTCATCGTCATCCCATGTCAAGGATGCAGCACTTGTAGTGGTTGCGATTCCTGACTTCTGGAAGACAACCTCAGCGATTTCTGAGAAGCTGGCAGTAGTTACCTGCTCATCATTCAGAGTTGGAGTGGTTGACACTAGCGCGGAAAGCGTTGTGTTGCCGACGAATGGACGGTTAAGGGACACGTTCAGGGTCACGCTATCTGCATCGAGGAATGTGATTGTCTCGGTAGCAGATGCGTACTCGGTTGTGTCAATTTTGCCGTTGTTGTTAGCGTCGTTGAACGCGGTTACCTTAATGGTCCTGGAGGCGCTGAAAGCGTTTCTTGAGGTGTCATTCTGGGTAAGTAGCCACTTGGAGGATGCGGAGGTGCTAGATGCCGCCTCTGCATTTCCCAAGACGAAGGAGTTGTTCGATGCACGAGCAATACCCGCTGAGTTGGTCACAACCAAAGCAGAATCCTCGATTAGCAGGCTAAGCTCGCCGGTCAGTGCTGCCTTATTGGCCTCAACTTCAAACTGAGAGTTAGCCAAAACAGTCCACTCGTCTCCGTCTGCCGGAGCAACGGTAACGAATGTCTTGTCTGCTAGACCATAGTTTGCAGATGCAGGAGCAGCGGCAAATCCGCTGAACCCTAGCGCAACAACAGCACCAATTGCGAGACCCCTGAGAGTCTTGTTCTTGTACATGTTTGTCTTTCTTTCTTGGTTTCCACACCCCGTGTGAGGCATGGCCGTAAGAATGAGTTACCACCAACCAAGCAGGAGATAGCACACCCTTACAGCCTTAGGTAACCAGAGGGGGCGTGACGTTGTTACTAGGGGGTTGGGGAGTCAATCTGGACATGTCTGACTAATGTCTGGACATCACTAAACGGGGGACGTAGCCGCCTTTGTGTCCGGACAGTAGAGGACTTAGGGTCGAGATTGAGGCCTCGATGTTTCCCAATCCGGAAGGAGTCGGACATGAGTGATTTGGAGCTAATCGAGCAGGCAGCCCACGCCTTTACTTCAAGTTCGGACTCCTTTGAGATGTGCCGGGGACTAGTGCACTCAAACTTTGCAGAAAGCAACCCGACAGGTGCGATGCTGCTGGCGGTTGACCAGCGTGGGCAACTCCGAACCGTGGGAGACTATGGCGAAGTTGGGGAAATTCCGAGGGAAATCTCCCTTTGGGACCCGCATCCCGTGCCTGAAGCGATTCAGCGAAAGACGGTTGCCAAGGTTGAGGTAAACGGGTCATCGATGATTGTCGTTCCGTTTGTGAAGGAAAAAGCACCCATCGGTGCGATTGTGCTGACGACGCAAAACATGGATTTTGCCTTACCTTCGACCCATGCCGGTCGTGTTGTCGGTCAGCTTGGGGCCTTCTACCTCGACGCCAATGGATTGTTGGTTCGAACCAACGTAACGCCAAGTGAATCAAGCACAGATCTCAGTGAGCGCCAGCTGATGGTGTTATCCCTGATGTCAACCGGCCAAACCAACGCCGAGATTGCGCGGGAGATGCTGCTGAGCGAATCGACCATCCGACAAGAAACTGTTCGAATCTATCGTGCACTCGGTGTGAACAACCGCTCAGAGGCCACGAAAAAAGGCAGGGCGCTGGGTCTTATCTCAAAGACAATGACCACCCCCCCCCGCAAGGCTGAGCTAGGTTCTGGCAACCCATCAGGACCAGCGCTAGCGCTAGCGAACTAGGTGGTTTGGGCTTTCGAGTGAGCTCTGATTAATGTGAGAACGGGTGGATCCGAAGATCCACCCGTTCCGGTTTGAAGCTAGGGGCGCATTACTTTACGGTAATGGTCTTGTCTTCCTGAAGTGAGCCGTCAACGTATACCTTCACGTTGAGCTCTGCGCCAACTCTGCTCTTACGAGAGAACAGGTAGTTGTCGTTCAGTGAGAGGTACTTGTACCACTTGCCGCCAGCCTTGA
>CAXNHX010000048.1:0-7403 GCA_964202305.1 Aquiluna sp. | reverse complement strand
CTGGCGCTAGAGAAGATGAGCGGGACGAGAATCAGCGCCATTGGTGTTGGACCAGATCGCAATGCCACACTGGTTCGTCACGACATGCTTGGCTAATTCTCTCTAGGTTGAAAGGATCACTATGAGTGATGCAACTAAGCCTGAGGACCTCGACAGCATCCCGTATCCGGATGAAGCCTTCAATACCTGGGGCGCGGCAAGTGTTGGTGTTGATCCACTAGCCGCGAGCTTCACCTCTGCCCCCTACCAGGCCGTTAGACCACACGTTCCCTTCTACCGCTTCGTTTCCTACCCAGACATCCTTGACCTTCGCAAGATGGGTTATGAGATGGATCGCTTCGCACCGCTTTTTGATCGTCTGGAGGATGTTCGCTATCGCGAAGCGCTAACGCTTTCTGCGATGCTCCACTATCCAAACCCGATGCTGCCTTGGAATCCAAGGCGAGCAAGAGAGATCGAGCTGGAGATTCGAAGTCAGTTACACGAGCACGGACTCGGGGATATGCCAACGTTGCTTAGGCGATTTTTGGGTAAAGCGTTCCCTGGTGACACCATCAGCTATCTGAGTGTCGACCTAATCAATATCTTCTTCTGGGCTGCGATTGCTGAGGTTGCCGACGATATCGCCTGGCGAAGTCCAAACCTCTCCTGGAAGGCGGAGTATCTAAGGTTCCCGATTAGGAATCTATCGTCTTGACCTAGGGGGTAAATGCCATACTTCATCACCTCAAGAGCGCTCCCCAACCATAGAATCTAAAAGATTGCACTCAAATGCCGAGGTTTCTATGCAAGACAAAGGGCGACTATCTGCAGCGCTAATAGTCGCGCTTGCAGCCGCTTTTTCCTTTGCTGGCATGCAACCCGCATACGGGGTTGACGGCATATCGATTCCAGGTAATTCGACCTATGTTGAGCAGGCAAGTCCGCAGGCGGTTGCACCGGACCTGGAAATAACAAGTGCCACAGGATTCGCCGGAAAGTATGTTGAGGCTCGTATTTCGAGCACCGTCTCCGGTGAGTCACTGAGCCTAATTGAGGACCTGACCCCAAATACGACTTTGAACGAGGTCTCCATTGTGGGCGGCAAAGTGCATGTTGGTAAGGGTTCTACAACCGAAATTGTTGGTGAGATTGATTCCACGCGAACAGGCTCAAATGGGGTACTTCGGGTCAACTTTGTCTCGAGCTTCACCAACGCGAATTTTGAAAATGGCACCACCACTGGATGGACAGCAATAACTGAGCGGATCATCCTTGGGCAGGACTCAATTGCTGGGTATCTCACCGTCGACACTACGAACTATGCCAATGCCAGCTGTGGAGAGACAGATGACAACCTCCCAGGCATCAACCCGGGAACACTCCACGTTCGCACCGCGACCTCGATTCAAGGGGTATCGAAACCAGCGCGAAATGGAACTTACTTTCTTGAGCTAAGTTCGCCTCGAGTAACAGGACCCGGTGGGTACGTAATGCACGGACCCGCTGCGTACAGCGAACCATTTCAGGCCTCCGCGGGCCAGACACTTTCTTTTGACTGGATCGCGCGCCTCGGTGGCGACAATTTCCACGTCTACGCCGCGCTCCTGAGCACTGACACCTCTCCTGCTGGGGATCGCTGGACCGAAATCATAGATGAGTTTGGAACTGTAACTAACTGGGCCACCAAAGATTTAACTGTCCCTTACGACGGCAACTTTAGGTTTGTGTTCGTCTCCGGTACGGACGACGCATCTTGTGGAACGGTAGCGGGAGCTTCGTTGTTTATTGACAACGTGTCGGTGCAGTCCTCGAACGTTGCGACCTCGGTGGCTCAGGCAGTACTTCGCAAGGTTGCATACGCGAACAGCAACGATGCGCCTAACGCCTCAGACAGCGTCGTTTTCACAGCCGAGAACCAAGGAAATGCAACCTTCACACAGACCACAACTGTGAATGTGACCCCGGTAAACGATGCACCTGCGGTTAATGCTGCACCGACCATTACTTTTGTCAACTCTGATGCAGACGACAGTTTTTCAGTCCAATCTGGAACCATAAACGCAACCGATGTCGATGGGGACGCCCTGCAATTGTCGGCTGCTAGCGCTTCGGCTGAGTCAAACTCCAATGGCGGTAACAACTATGACCAAAAACTTTCAGGGACTCTCGCAGATGTATGGTTCGACTCGACCTCGCTGAAATACGCGGTGGCTCCAAAGGATGCAGCACTTGAGCAAGTGAACTCTCCGCTGAGCGAGGTTTTTGCGTTGAGTGTCTCAGATTCCGTCCTTGCTAATTCAGTCCAAATCACGGTACGTGGTGTCTACGACATGAAAGCCGGAGCCCCAGCGATTAGTGCAATCGAGTCCTCGCTCTCTTCGGATTCCAAGACCATTACCTATGTTGTGCAGTTTGATGAGTATGTAGATGGCTTTGCCTCCTCCGACATAACCATCACGGGAACCAGTGGCGCTGTAGGCACTTGGTTGAAATCTGAACCGGAGTTAATCAGTGGCACGACAAAGTACCGATTCACGGTGAGCAATGTTGATCCGGTAAACGGAACTGTCGACTTCAGTCTTACAACTGCGGGAATTCAGGACTTTGCAAACCCACCAAACAACCTTGCTGCCAATAGCGTGAGTGGTAGCGATAGTTCGCAGGTCACTATTGAGCAGCTCCCCGAGCAAAGTCTTGGAGCAGTGGCAACTCTGAATGCCTCACCGGGAGCGGTTTTTCCAAATTACTCGCTAGATGCCCACGGTGACACAATCTACGGTGCCAGGCTTTCAGTACTTGACGCCGCTGGCAATTACATCTCTGGGGATCACCTCAAACTGACAAATGCTTCTGGCATGGGCAATATCGCTACCGCCACTTCAACCGACGGAGTCTTATCGCTGGTCTCCAGTGGAAACACCGCAACCGCAGCTCAATGGCAAGCAGCTATTCGCGCTGTTCAGTTTTCAACCTCCCAAACTGCGGAGATGAATCGCGTTGTCACACTTCACATAGAACCCACACTGAACTATCTGGCGGATACAGGCCACTTCTATCAAAAAGTTTCCTCCCCGAATTACAGCTGGAAAAACTGGCAGCAGAGCTTGGACCAAGCCGCAAGTCTCAGCTATCGAGGGCTGCCTGGATACATGGCAAACATCACCTCTGATGCTGAGCAATCATTTCTGGCCCAATTTTCAGCGGGGAGTGGCTTTTGGTTGGGAATGCATGACCCTGGGTCCACCGATACGTGGTCATTCGCGACAGGACCAGAGTCTGGCGATGTCTTTTTTACGGGCCGAGGCAACTCTGGACAGACACAGAATGGCTATGTCGAGTACTGGGACGGATCGGAACCGAACGGAACCTCTGAGTATGCAATGTTTATGACGACAGGTGCCTGGGATGACTTATCCGATTCGGTCGCAAACTCTGGAAATTACCTCGTGTCGATTCTCATGGTGGAGTTCGGGGATGAGCACACGCCGCAGTCCTTCGGACTCGTTGCATCCGCGAGCTTGGTCGTCGATGCTAATCCTCCGACGGTGGTGTCTGTATCTTCGACGACAGCAAATGGTTCTTATGTTCGCGGGGAGTCAATCGACATAACTGTTTTGTTCTCAGAGGCTGTCACCGTCACAGGCACTCCGCAACTCACTCTGGAAACTGGGGCAAACGATAGAACCGCCAACTATGTGTCGGGTTCTGGGACTCAAACTCTCGTTTTTCGGTACGTGGTGCAATCAGGGGACAGTTCGAGTGATCTTGCCTACTCTGCAACTAACTCGCTGGCTCTGAACAGCGGAACAATTCGAGACGCCGCCCTGAACAACGCGCTCCTCACTTTGCCAGCAGTCGGAGCTTCGTCCTCATTAGATGGTTCTCGGGAATTTGCGGTGAATGGTTCTCTCATTGAAATTTCGCTCTCGAGATCCGTAGTCTCTGTCAGTGGGACTTCTGTTAGTTGGGTCCTTTCCGCAACGGATGCGCTCGACTGCAATAGCTTGTCGACGGTAAGCGGAGTTGATTTTATTTTTACGGGGCTGGCCTCAATTGACTCTGTAACGGCAACAAATTCGAGTAAAACCTGCACGATTGCAGGAACTAGCTCGATTTTGCCGGCGAGGTTTGGAACAACGGCCATTGCACTGGGTAATTCATTTTCCGTGACCGACGCAAACGGCGTTGCCCACTCCACAATTTCTAGGGGAGTTCTTGAGATTGATGTCACAGTTCCTCCGTCATCCTCAGGTAAGGGTTTTGTCGATATCAGCCAGAGTCCTGGAATCATCCCAACCCAGATCGAAAGAGTCCTTAGCAGAGCTCTGTGGCCCGGCGTCTCAGCTGCCACTCTACAAACGCTCAAAGCGCTCGGAATAGTGGATCCTCCCCCAAACGTCCCCGTAAAAACGGTTCGTGCGAATCACTCCGGAATTACAAATCCAGCAGAGGTGCTAAATAGCAGAGCCAGAAGCCAGGTTTCGGCGGGCGAGGGAGTTAGCGTCGAACTCCTACTTGACACCGGAATAGCTAGTGGAATGTATGCGGCAAGCTACATCAAGGCCGGATCAAGTTGGGTCTTCGGAGGCGCGACCGCATTCAATTCCGGCTCGGTCTCCACATATCCAATGACCTTTACCAATCCTGGAAGCTTCGAGGTTCGGGTCTTCGTGGTTCCGCTAGTCAGCGCCATTGCAACGGACTCTATAGGATCGGGACCGCGCTTCGGATTCCACCAATTACTTTCATTCCTGACTATCCCTGAGTCAAGCCTTCCTTCATCAAGCCAGAGTTTTGAGGTTGTGATTGAGGTTGTGGGTCAAGTGGCAACAGTGGTTACCCCTGCAACACCAACACCTGATACTTCTCCACCACCTTCCGTTACCCCTCCTCCTGTTGCCACCCCGACACCCTCTCCAGTGACTCCCGCTGTCACGCCAACACCAGTCGTCACTCCAATACCCAAGCCGACTGCTACAACGCCGACTGCTACAACGCCGACCCAAACGCCCTCCGCGACTCCCGAAGCCACCCCGACCCCTACTGCTACTCCCACGCCAGCCTCGACACCAACTCCAACGACAACCGCGACTGAGGAACCCCCTCTTACCCCAAATCCGGTGGCGATTGCAGAGCAGCCCGAGCCGACCTCGAATGTTTTTGAGTCGCTATCCGAGGTCACAACTTTGCTAGCTGGAGCGTTTACCGAGCTCTTAGATTTGGAGATCACTCCAATCGGAGAGCCCGTCGCTAACGCGGCCATCGGTGCCTCGGGAGATGACTCTGTGATTGTCGACTTTGATCCCCTTGGCACTCCCGAAGCTGTTGAGGCTACCAACAAGCTTGTCGCGGCAACCGGAGCAATCGCTGGCGTTGCAGCCGCAGCTGGTGCCGCAGCAGCTGCTGCAGCGGCGGCCGGGGCAGCGGGCGCAGCATCGGCAGCGGCATCGGCAGCCGGAGCGGCAGGTTCGGCAGGAGCCGCAGGCTCTGCAGGTTCAGCCGGAGCGACCGGAGGAACTGGGGCTGAAATGAATGAGGACGCTATGGACTCCATGTCCGAAGCATCGTTTGACATAGACGCATTCAGTAACTCGCCGCCTGGGCGAGGCGACCTACTTTCGATCTGGGCAGTGCCTCTACTGGCACTTCTCGACCGACCCACTCGCATATGGACTAGAAAGACGGCCAGTTTCTCACCGCTTCTTTCAAAGTTAATCAACGACGGTATTTACTTGCGCGCAATGGTTGGGTCGGTATCAGTTCTGCCTATCATTGCGGCAGTTGTGCTTGCTGTCCTTGGACTCCAGGAAAATGGGGGCACCCTTCTGCATCCACCCGTCGCAATCTTCATGGCAATCGCTCTGATTGGAATCTTTGATGCCTTTGCTGGAATAGTCGGAATCTCATTTTTCGTACTCGGGTCACTTCCGCTTGTGAATCCAATGGTTCTAGAGGACTGGAGAATGCTCGCGGGCACCATGGTTGCAGGATTTGGACCGATTCTGCTGGCTCGTTCAATTAGGAACTTCCGCCGCAGACCTATGCCTGGAGTCGATGGTTTGATTGCTCGAGTCGGAGACATCGCTTTTGCCTCATTGATGGGCGGTTGGATCGCAGGGCTTGTGTTCAGGGCTTTGCCTGCACTGACTGGCTTGACAGTCCCAGCAGCTAATTACGTGTCCACTTTCCAGTTACTTGCAACGATCGCCATTGCTGTCCGAATCCTGTTGGAAGACGGAGCGGCTCGCCTCTTCCCCAGAAGGATGGATGAGTTGGCACCGGATGAGTTGCCGGTGCCAGGTAGGGCGCAGGTAGTAACCTCACTCGCTTTGAAGTTCCTATTCATTGTCTTTGTCGCAAGCGCGTTCATGGGAACCGGCCCAATTGTTTGGCTTGCAGCCGCTTTGTTCATGATTCCTAGCTTGATTGAATTTGTGAAAGACAAACTTCCCAATTCGCGAACCGTTTGGAGATGGCTGCCCGTGGGCATTCCAGGTTTGGCAATGATTCTGGGCTTGGAGATCGTTCTTGAAATCGCTCTGAGTGGCTTGTTCGGCGACCGAGATGACTTCTCAATTATCTTCATCTTCGCTCTTCTTGGTCTTATTATCTCGATCGCTGTCGCCGGGGCTATTGGCCGAGAAGGCCGCGAGGGTGAAATTCGACTATTCGAAAGGCCGTCCATGAGATGGACGGCTCGTCTTGGTGGATTGCTAACCTTCATACTGCTGGTTCAGTTCACGAGCATGCTCTAGACACGGGGAGGGTCATTGTCAAAGTTAAAGCAGGGCCTCAATGCCTACTTTGAGAAAGCCGAGTATGCCTACATGGCCCTGGGCTTTGGTTTTTTGATTATCTACTCGTTTCAGGTGTTGTTGCCTCTGGAGCAGTTCATTCTCGAGGGCTTGGAGAATGCCGCTACCGTCATCTACTTCATCTTCATCATTGACTTGGTTCTGAGGGTGATCGCGGCCGGTAAAGACTTGCTGACAGTTTCAGGGCTCCTGCTCTTCCTCAAGGAGAACTGGTTGATGATTCTGGCAACTTTGCTGCCGGCGTTTAGAAGCCTGCGGGTGCTGAGAGTGATCTTGGTTCTCAGGGGACTAACTCCTTTTTTGAAGACACGATCCAGCAAGGTTGGCATGGTGGTTGGTGTTTCCCTGCCACTGGTGATCTACACCTCAGCGCTGTCGGTTTATGAAGCAGAGCGGTATGCGGAGGGAGCGAACATCACCTCTTTTGGTGAGGCGATTTGGTGGGCACTGGCCTCTGTCACAACTGTTGGTTATGGAGACCGCTTCCCAGTGACCGAGGAGGGTCGATTCGTAGCGACCTTCCTAATGATTATTGGCATCGGTCTCTTCTCATCCCTCACGGCACTTCTAGCAGCCTGGGTGATGGGACAGCGCAGCGAGCAGAGC
>CAXNHX010000047.1:0-7617 GCA_964202305.1 Aquiluna sp. | reverse complement strand
ATTGTCAATAAGGTGGCGCGAACCTCAAGGGCAAACGTCTACGCCGTTGGTGACTGCTCAACCGCTCTGCCTCTGGCCTCGGTGTCGGCCATGATGGGGAGAACTGCCGTCTACCACACCATGGGTGACGTCTCATCGCCAACCAGGATTCGAAATGTGGCATCAAATGTCTTCACCGCACCTGAGATTGCCTCAGTCGGCTGGTCCCAGTCTGAGATTGAGGCTGGTCTGGTGCGTGGTGAAATCGAGAAGGTCATGCTGGAGACCAACCCAAGGGCAAAGATGCAGGGGATTCGAGAGGGCTTTATCAAGCTCTACGCATCCGTTGGTTCTGGAACGGTTATCGGTGGCGTCGTAGTTGCTCCCCGCGCATCCGATTTGATCTATCCAATCGCCATGGCCATAGAGAACAGATTGACGGTCGACCAGATTGCCCGCACCTACACCGTTTACCCGTCACTCTCAGGCTCTATCGCCGAGGCTGCTAGCGCCTTGCACCAGCCAATCGACTAGTCGGCAATCTCCAGAAGCTTGGTTCCGGAGGAGATGGTATCTCCTACCTTGACTCCGATGCCCTGGATAACTCCTGCGCGGTGAGCGGTGATTGGCTGTTCCATTTTCATCGCCTCAAGGACTAGAACCAGGTCGCCTGCTTGAACACTGTCACCCTCATTGACGTTCAGTTTCACGACCGTTGCCTGCATGGGTGCAACCAGAAGGTTGCCCTTGGCACCGGTTCGGGATGCTGAGTGGTTCGAAGCCCTACGCTTTGGAGCGTGGCCCTGGGCGGAACCGATTTCTCCCACCAACAATCTTCTTGGGACGCTAACTTCGACTCGCTTACCGTTGACTTCAACCACTACCTCTTTAAGTGGGTCTGGGGATTCAAGCTCTAAGCTCTCGCCACTCCAGGGCTCAAGAGTGTTTTCCCAATCGGTCTCGATCCAGCGGGTGAAAATTCCAAAGCTTTCGCCGTCTCCAATGAAGCTTTCGTGATTCACAATGGCTCGGTGAAACGGCAGCACGGTGGGTAGACCATGAACCTGCATCTCCTGCAGGGCACGCCTTGCGCGTTGAAGTGCCTGAGCACGATCCTTGCCGGTAACAATCAACTTGGCCACCATCGAGTCGAAGTTGCCGGACACTACGTCCCCGGAGACCACGCCAGAGTCCACGCGAACTCCAGGGCCTGAGGGGGCCAAAAATAGCTGGACTGGTCCCGGTGCGGGGAGGAAATTCTTACCGGGGTCTTCACCATTGATTCTGAATTCGAAAGAGTGACCCTTAATCTCCGGATCGTCATAGCCGAGGGCTTCACCCTGAGCGATGCGGAACTGTTCCCGAACCAGGTCGATTCCCGTGACCTCTTCGGAAACCGGGTGTTCGACCTGCAATCTGGTGTTGACCTCGAGGAAGGAAACGGTGCCATCCTGAGCGACCAGGAACTCGCAGGTGCCCGCCCCCAGATAGCCAACGGCCTTAAGAATTGCCTTGGAACTTTCATAGAGCCTTTGGTTTTGCTCCGAAGACAGGAACGGAGCCGGAGCCTCTTCAACCAGTTTCTGGTGCCGACGCTGCAAGGAGCAGTCTCTTGTTGAGACAACGACCACGTTGCCGTGAGAGTCAGCTAGACACTGGGTCTCAACGTGCCGCGGCCTATCGAGATACTTCTCAACAAAGCACTCCCCTCGACCAAAAGCAGCGATTGCTTCGCGGGTCGCTGATTCAAAAAGTTCTTCGATTTCGCTCTCTTCGCGCACGATCTTGATGCCGCGCCCGCCGCCGCCAAAGGCTGCCTTAATAGCGACGGGGACACCGTGCTGGGCCACGAAGTCTTTTACTTCCTGAACCGATTCCGCGGGGTTGATGGTTCCGGGAGCCAACGGGGCTCCGACACTCTCGGCAACTTTCCTAGCGGAAACCTTGTCGCCTAGCTGACGAATGGCATCGGGACCTGGGCCGATCCAGATGATGCCAGCATCGATAACCGCCTGGGCAAAGTCAGCATTCTCAGAGAGAAAGCCATAACCGGGGTGAATGGCATTGGTGCCCGATCGCTTCGCAATGGCTATCACCTTTGGAATGGAAAGGTAGGTGTCCGTCGCGGTTTCACCAACTAGCGCATAGGCCTCATCGGCTAGCTTTACGTGCTGCGCATTTCTATCGCCATCGGCATAAATCGCCACGGTTTGGATGCCGCTGTCTCTGGCTGCCCTAATGATTCGAACCGCAATTTCTCCGCGGTTTGCAATCAGCAACTTTTTAATTTGACGATCGGCCATAATCCGATAGCTTATTGGCGATTTACTGCAGCGATTTATTAGCTTCACACAAAAAAATCGCGGTTTTGCTGGGTTTATCTCCAGAGAGCTTGGTAGTCATGCCCGAGAGCTATGACCAGCTTCCTAAGCTCAACCAGAGAGAGACCAACAACGGTGTGATAGTCGCCCACAATTTTTTCCACGAAAGCGCCTCCGAGGCCATCGATAGTGAAGGCACCTGCGACATTTAGGGGTTCGCCGGTTGCAACGTAGGTGAGGACTTCTTGATCAGTGAGATCAGCAAAGCTGACCTCCGTCTTCGAGACCGCTGAAAGCTCACTGCCCGACGCTGTGTCAATCAGGTGGTGTCCGGAATACAAGAACCCAGACTTTCCACGCATCGCTTTCCAGCGCTCGATCGCTACCTCGGGAATGTATGGCTTGCCAAGAATCTGACCCTCGAACTCCAGGGCGGAGTCACACCCTAAGACAAGTGAATCTCGAAACTGTGAGCTAACTGCCTGCGCTTTCGCTTCCGCGAGAATCCTAGTGAGCTCTTCGGCGGTGGCTGGGTTTCGCTGACTCACTAGCAGATCTTCGTCCACCCCCGGGGCAATGACCTCAAACGAAATTCCAGCTTCGGTTAGGAGTTTTTTTCTTGCGGGAGAAGTGGAGGCGAGTACTAATTTGGTCACGCCCCAAGGCTAGCTGTGGAACACTTAGCCCGTGAGTCTTACCCTCGAAATTGAAAAAGTTGCCCATGGCGGAGTTTTTGTCGCCCGAGACGAGGGCCAGGTCTACTTCGTATCCGGTGCCCTCCCTGGAGAAGTTGTTGAGGTCGAGGTCACCGAAACCGCCAAGACCTTCTCACGTGCTGAGGTGATTGAGGTTAAGACCCCAAGCCAGCATCGCGTGCCTCACTTCTGGAAGGCTGCGACCAAAGGCGCCGGTGGCGCAGAGTTTGGTCACATCGAACTTGGCTTCCAGCGCGAGCTCAAGACCCAGGTTCTTCAAGAAAGCCTTCGGCGAATGGCCAAGCTTGAGTTGGATGTGGCGGTTGAAGCTGCCCCCGATGACCAGGGAGATGGCCTTCGCTACCGGACTCGGCTTCAGCTGAATGTTGATTCATCGGGTCTTGCTGGGCCCTCGAAGTCGCGCAGCAACGAAATCGTTTTCAGCAAGGAATTGCCCCTGGCGGTTTTGGAGATCGAAGAATTGGGACTGCAGCTAAAGAACTTCAGTGGCGTTGAAAAGATCAAGATCGCGGCAAGCAACACCGGCGATCTGCAGTGGATGATCGATGAAAAGGTTCAGGGATCAAACCAACTGGTTGAGCGAGTCGGCGGTCGCACTTTTCGACTCTCGGTTGGGGGATTCTGGCAAGCCCACAAGCACGCCGCTCAGCTCCTGAGCGAGCAGGTAATCGAGTTTGAGAGGCTTTTGGACTTCGACCCAAAGAAGCAGAATCTTGATCTCTACGCTGGCGCTGGTTTGTTCAGCGCGACAAGCTCAGTGGTGTTCCCAGACGCCAATTTCACGGCCGTGGAATCATCGGCGAAGGCGGTTGCGGCTGGAGAGAAGTCCTCGGTAGACCTCTCGAACCTTAAGTTTCAAAAGGCTGACGTTCTCAAGTTCTTGCGCACCCGAGCCGAGGGAACTTTCGACACCATCATTTTGGATCCACCGCGCTCAGGCGCGGCTAGCAAGGTGGTGGCTCAATTGCTTCGCCTGGCACCGCGCAACATTATTTATGTCGCGTGCGATCCTGTTGCTCTGGCACGAGACCTTCAGGTCCTTATCGCATCCGGCTATCAGGTGAGGGGCATGAGGGCCTTTGACATTTTCCCTCATACCCATCACTTTGAAACAGTTGTCGCTCTGTCCCGCTAATCTGGCCTGATGGAAAAAGTCCGCGTTGCCATCGTCGATGACCACGAGGCAGTCCGACTCGGCTTTGCTGGTAGCTGTGACAAGCTCAACTTTGAATTAGTTGGTTCAGCCGGCACGGTCGACGATTTGCTGATCCAGATCGAGGGCAAGGACTGCGAGGTTGTTGTCACCGATCTGTCGCTGGATGACGGCTCTTTGGTGGCCACAAATGTTGAGCGCTTGGTCGATGCTGGTCCTGCGGTTCTAATCTTCAGCATCGCCGACAAGCCAAACCTGATGCGCTCCGCGCTCCGTGCTGGAGCCATCGCCATCGTTCCCAAGTCTCAATCCATGGCAGAGCTTGCCGAGGCGATTCGGCTTTCCGCCAAGGGTGCGATCATCAACAACTCCGAGACCTCCGCGACTATCGATGCCGACAAACTATTTAAGGACGCCAACCTCTCGGCTCGCGAGCGCGAGGTGTTGTCGCTTTACGCCTCGGGCATGAGCTTGAAGCAGGTCGCGTTTCAGCTGCAGATCAAACAATCGAGTGCGAAAGAGCACATCGATCGGGTGCGGGTGAAGTACGCCAAGCTTGGCCGAGAGGCTGCAACAAAAGTCGATCTGTTCAAGCGGGCGCTGGAAGACGGCATCTTGTCGGGGGACATGCTCTAGTGGCCGAGCAGCTCGCGTCCTCTGTCAGCTCGGGCCTCGAGAGTCAGATTCGAAGAGTGCTCTCCGTCGTGCTCGTGCTCTCGCTAATTGAGCTCGTAGCAAATGCATCAGCACAGGGCCATCAACTAAACCCGCTCTCCACGTTTTGGCTCGTGCTCTTGATGGCAGCTACCTTTGCCACCACCATCTCTAGTTGGTTCACCTCGGGCAAGAGCGCAATCTTCATTTTGCACGGAGCTTTGGCTGGCTCTTCGATCGCGTTCTGGCCCCTCATGCTGAGTGAAGTAGGCACGTTCGAGCAGGGATTAAAACCTTGGCTTTGGTGGACCTTGGGCATTGGAATTCTGAGCTTCGGGCTGTTTGTGAACTGGTGGATCGGAGGCGCCTACCTTTTTACGGTTAGCGCAGGCTGGCTGGTCCTCACCCTTAGTGAATTTGGGGGAGCCGCACCTTTGCAGTCGGCTCTGCAAGATTCCGTTTACCTCTTTTTGTTCGGTGGTTCCATAATCGGCATGATCAATATGGTTCGCAGCGGAGCGAAGAGAGCGGATGCAGCCAACTCGATTGCCATCGAGAGCGCGATAGAGCAGGCGAGAGTCGACGCGGTAGAGCGGGAGCGTCAGAGGCTCGATGCGCTGATTCACGATCGAGTGTTGAACACCTTGCTGTTAGCAGCTAAGGCAGAGAGTTCCTCCGAGCGCCAAAGCGCTGCCAAGCTTGCAGAGAATGCGATCTTGACACTTCAAGAGGCGTTGGTGGAGCCGAGAGTTACGGCGAATGTAACGCCGATAGGACTGTTCAGGGCACTGCGCAAAGCTGCTATTCAGCTGCTACCCAAGATAGAGGTGCGAACTCTCGGCGGCGGGTCAGAGGAGATTCCTTCGGAGCAAGCACAGGCCATAACGCAGGCAACTCTGCAGGTGATTGATAACGCAGCCCGTCACTCAAAGGCAACAAACTTTGAGCTGGTGATGGATTCTCCGGTTATCGGTGCGATAGAGATAATTGTTCGAGATAACGGTTCGGGTTTCCGCCTCGATAAATTACCCAAGGACAGAATCGGACTTCGCACCTCAGTGATTGCTCGCATGGAGGCCATCGGAGGCTATGCCCACATAGCTAGCTCTGCGGATCAAGGCACGGAGATAACGCTGGGGTGGTCGCCTTGATTTCCCTCCCATCGAGAGCGCTGCAGCTTTTTGCCGTCACATTTGGCCTCTATCACGCGGTTCTCGGAGTACTGAACATCGGTTCTTATCAGACCCCCGTTCTCGTTTGGCTTGCGATTTTCTTCTACCTATTGGCTCTGACTACGAGCGTTTTGTATTGGAAGGGGATTGTTCTGCCCAGTTGGGTCGCGAGCTTCAACCTGGTGGTTGCAGTCCTTCTGCCGCTGTTTGTGACCGCTGGTCTGGGGGAGTTTTCATCCACCCCATACACAACATGGCACGTTGCGGCCGTTGGCACTTTGCTGGCGATAACCGCGCTGCGCGGGCAAAAGGTAGTTGCCTGGATTGGAGTTAGCTTTCTTATTCTCGAGGTAATTGCCTGGGGAGGAACGGCGGTCCTTTTCAACTCGGGCCTAATCGGAGCGGTGCTTTTAGTCCTTGGAGCGCAAGCTGCCTCCAGGGCACTCGATCAATCCGAGAATTTGGCAACACAATTTCGCGAGCGTGCAATGGCGACTGAAGCCGCCACGGCAGCGAAGTCCGCTACTCGCATCGAGAGAGAGCGAAGGGTGAATGCGACTTTGGCGGGGGTTCTTCCGCAGCTGGAAACGATAGTTTCAAAGTCCGGAAAACTCACTGCGGCGGAGCGCAAGGTTGCGCTCCTTACTGAGGCAGAGCTTAGAGATCAAATACGAGGTCGCAATTTTGTGCACGAAGAACTCACTAGACAAGCTCGACTAGCCAGGACTCGGGGCGTTGAGGTCCAGCTACTGGATGATGGCGGCCTAGACGACCTCGCGCCACAAGAGCTTGATCAACTGCTGGGTCGAGCGGCACGAGAGCTTTCTCAAATCCAAAGTGGTCGCGTTGTGATCCGGAGCGTGGCGGATGAAGACTGGCGACTAACGATGGTCGCAATCCACAAAGGAGCCGATCAGCCTGATCTCTTCCTAAGGCTTTAAAAATTGAAGGGGCGGCATGAAGCCGCCCCAATCCCCTCAATGATTTCTCACTGTTTCTCCAGCACCCTTAATGCTCAAGGAGAACACGACCAGAAAACCAGACTTTGCGCACTCTGGGTGCTTTTGTTACCAAATCGAGTTTTACCTTTTTGGGGGACGGCAAAAGCTAGTTGATGTTGTGTCGAGAGTTCCAGCCTGGATTTAGGGTCGAGCGCATTGAACTCGAAGAGTCGTTCCAGCGGTTCTTTGGTTTTCGAATCGCAATGCGGCCCAGCCTGCGGGCTTCAATGATTGCCTGCGTGACCACAACCATCGCGGCTGCCTGATCAGCGGCATCCCCACCTTTTGCAGACAGCGAGTCAAAGATCTCGTCGGAGCTGTATTGGCGCATCAGAGTGGAATGTTTCCGTGCTTCTTGGGTGGCAGCGACGCGCGCTTTGTTCTCAGAGCGCGCAGCGATCGCACAATTGCTGTGCGCGTCGCCGCGGGCTCGATGATGCCGTCCAGCTCTCCGCGTTCGGCGGCGAGGAACGGGCTTGCAACGTTGTAGGTGTACTCCTTGGCAAGTTCGTCGCGAACCTGCTCTATGTCCTTGCCCTGCTCAGCAGCTTCCTTGAGTTTGTCTCGGAACAGGATGTTTACCGCTCCTTGACCGCCCATAACCGCAATTTCCGCAGTTGG
>CAXNHX010000046.1:0-7617 GCA_964202305.1 Aquiluna sp. | reverse complement strand
AGAACCGGCAAACAAGAGGACCGCAGGAACAGCGACCTCTTTGTCGACCGAGCCCTGAGTCTCTTCCGCTGTCACTTCAACAGCCGCTCACTCCGGACTTTCGTCGTGATGACGAAATGAGCGTTTGTGGAATACTCCCTCAGTAACAGCAAACACTATTGCTCATTACCCCTTTGAAGAGTAGGTATATCAATTCGTTATATTCCAAAACTCGGGAGAGGGTTTTGTTTTCCAAAAAAAATGACCAGGTGCGAAACCGATTACAAATTCTCGCCATCGCCTAATCAGGACGTTGGCACAGTTGGGCTGTAAGCGTTAACAAATTGGCGGTATTCTTGCCTGGTTGAGCGCAGTCTTTGTTTTGCTCGAAAGAAGAGGTAACTGTGGCGGGGACAAGCATCCTGGTTTATGCCGAGCGCGTTGGCGGCAACCTAGGGGAAATTGAGAAGTTGCTTGCGGGAGCCCTAAAAGACTTCGACGGTATTCACGTCCTACCTTTTTTCCACCCATACGACGGTGACGATGCGGGCTTTGACCCAATCGACCACACCATCGTCGACCCGCGCCTTGGAACCTGGGCTGACTTCAAGAGAATTTCACAAACCCACGAGGTCACCGCTGACCTGATCGTGAATCACGCCTCAAACCTCTCGCCTGAGTTCCTGGACTGGCAGGCCAAAGGCAAAGCCAGTGAGTTTGATGGCATGTTCCTCACCTTCGACACCGTCTTTCCAAATGGCGGCTCCGAGGCAGACATCACCTCCTTCTACCGCCCAAGACCGGGCTTCCCGTTCACTGCATATGAGGTGGCCGGCGAGCGCCGCTTGGTATGGACAACATTTATGCCGAGCCAGGTCGACATCGACATCAAGCACGAGCGTGGAATGGATTACCTCAAGCGAATCCTCGAGGCGCTGAAGTCAGGTGGTGTCAAGGTCGTGCGCCTGGACGCCGTTGGCTATGCGGTAAAGACTCCGGGCACCGACTCCTTCATGACCAAGGAGACCCTGGAGTTTGTGAAGGAGATCACAGACCTCATTCACTCCTATGACATGCGAGTGCTGGTCGAGGTTCACGCCCACTACACCCAGCAGTTAGATATCGCCCCCCTGGTCGATCTCATCTATGACTTCCAGACCGCACCGCTGTTGCTGCACTCCTTCTTCACGGGAACGGTTGACCGTCTGGACAACTGGTTTAGCATCCGACCAAAGAATTGCCTAAACGTTCTGGACACTCACGACGGTTACGGCGTCATTGATGGTGGTCCTATCGGCGGCAGGCCTGGACTTATCACCCAGGACGAGATGGCACACATCTTCAAGGTAGCCGAGAAGAACACCGGTGGTCACTCAGCCATTGCGAGCGTGGTGCCGCAGTGGTTCACGCTTCCACACCAGATCAATGCAACCCTGCCAAACATCGTGAATAACGATGCCTCATACGTGATCATGCGAGCAGTGCAGTTCTTCCTGCCTGGAGAACCACAGGTCTACTACGTAGGCCTATTCAATGGGATGGACGACCGTGAGCTATTTGAGAAAACCGCACAGGGTCGAGACGTAAACCGCCATCACTACTCCCCTGAAGAAATTGAAGCCGCTCTTAAGCAGCCCGTCACCCAAGCCATAATTGCTCTCGCCAGACTGCGCAAGCACGCTGCATTCGAAGGCGAATTCTCCTGGAGGGTGACCGGCGAGAGCTCAATAGAGCTCCGCTGGCTAAACGGCTCTGATTCGCTAGCGCTTTCGTTTGACACCAAGACTTCTGAGTTTGAGATCTCAATTGAGGACGCATCAGGAGCTCGAGTTCTCAGCGGTGTTGAGGCGCTAGCAAGCTACTAGCCAAGGCCTATGCTTTGGCTGTGAAATACATCGTCTTCGTTATTGACACCGCTTCCAACTCTGGGAACCCGAGTGAGATGAGCGCCATTGATGCCTTCAACGATGAGTTGCACGCCAATGGCCAGTGGGTCTTTGCCGCAGGCATCGCAGCCCCCAGCAGGGCAAAGCTTTTTGACTTCACCGGACCGAACCAGCTGACCAGCGATGGCTCGCTATTCAAAGAGGAGCATTTCTATAGCGGCTTCTGGATCATCGAGGTGGAGAGCGCTGCGGTTGCCGAGGAATTAGCTGCGAAGGGCTCTCACGCCTGCAACCGCAGAGTTGAGCTTCGACCCTTCCTATAGGTTCCTAGACTTAGCCCATGGCTAAGAAGCAACCAACCAATCGCTACACCCTCAAGAAGGTTGCACCCGATAGCTATGAGGCGCTCGATGGAGAATGGCGCTCTATAGGACTTTCGACTCCGGCCAGAAGAGCGCTGGTGGACGCCAAGCTCTATAAAGTCTCTGACCTCAGGAAGATCTCTCTCGATGAGTTGAGATCAATAAAAGGCCTGGCGAAGTCAGCCATTGCAAGAATCAAGCAGATTATGGAAGCCCGGGGAATCAACTTCCGGTAGCCAAAACCTCTCTACCTCAGTGAGGGACAGAGAACACCGAGTCACGCTCAATCAGCATCGTTGGCAGAGTGACGCTTGATAGGGACTTTGCACCGGACATTTGCTTGAGCAGGATCTCAACCGCAACCTCGCCAAGCTGATCGACAGGACGTGACACAACGGTTATCGCTGGGGACATGGCCGCAGCCCAGGGGCTATCGTCAAAGCTGATTACGGAAATGTCTTTCCCGATCTCGATTCCAAGCTTCCCTGCTCCGCGGAGCAAAGCCAAAAGCATGTCGTTGTTCGACGTCAGAAACACCGTGGCCCTTTGCTCAGCAGTAAGCAGCTTTTCAACCGCTGCCTCCGCCCCTGCTTGGCTGTCCTCGCAAAACACCATCTTCGAGCTGACTTTGTGGCCGTTTAGAGCATCTAGGAAGCCATTTGTTCTGTCGACAACTGTTGAGATTGGTATGTGGGGCCTGGTGAACGTGCTCTCTTTGATTCCAGGCACGGCAACAATAAAGGCAAAGTTCTTGTGGCCTCTCCCGATTGCATGTTCAACAGCCGAGACTGCACCCTGGTAATCCCCAGTGGTAACGGCAGGAATCTGCAGGTCATCGAGTCTGCGGTCAATCAGCACTAAAGGTGTATCTCCGACGTGCTCCCTAGATAGGTGATCGTGATCTGAATCGGACGAAGGGACCAGAATCAATCCATCCACGCGCTTCTCAATCAAAGTTCTAACCGCTTGACGCTCGTTCTCGATGCGCTCGTCTGTGTGAGAGACCAGTGTTTGATACCCCTGCCGCTTTGCAGCATCGATGATGGCCTTGGTTGCTCGGTCGAAGAAAGCGTTGGTGAAATCCGAGATCACTACCAAACCAATGGTCTTGGTCTTGCCGGCGCGCATGGCGCGGGCAACTTCGTTGGGCCTGTATCCCAATTGATGTGCGGCCGTTTGCACCACTTCGATAGTGTCGGAGCTGATTCTGCCGTAACCAGCAAGCGCCCTAGAGGCAGTCGCGCGGCTCACTCCAGCACGCTCGGCAACATCGTTTAGCGTCGGTGCCTTCTGAGACTTCGCCAATCTTCACTCCTAAGAAACCGTGACACAACTGTTATCAAGAAAAGTTGCAGACGATTCGTTTCCCTTGACAGCATAGTAACAAGATTTGCGAGAACGTTCTCGCATTTCTCGCAGAAACCACTTTCAAAGGAGAAGAATTGAAGAAGAGCATTTTCAAGAGGGCTGGTGCCCTCGCAGGTGCGATGGCTTTGGTCATCGGTGCCGCTGGTTGCGCCGCGCAAGAGGCAGAGACCACCGCAACTTCAACTGCAGGTTCAGAGGCAGTTGCTGAGGAACTAACTATCGCATTCGTAATGGGCGCTGAGAGCGACCCATTCTTCCAGGCTATGAAGCTGGGAGCTGAAGAGGAAGCTGCAGCGCAGGGTGTAACCCTAATCTGGCAGGGCGACCCTTCGAACTACTCACCAGAGACCCAGATCCCAATTGTTGACGCAGTCTTGGCGCAGCAGCCAGACGGTCTGGTTCTTATCCCAACCGACCCAACCGCGCTTCAGGCTTCGGTTGAGAAGGCAGTTGCAGCAGGAATTGTTGTAGCAAACGTAGACACTCGCGTGGGTGACCTAAGCGATGTCTTGATCTTCATCACCGGTGACAACGAAGATGGTGGTGCAAAGGCTGCTGAGGCAATCGCTAACGCAATTGGTTACACCGATGGTGAGACCTATGAGGTTGTTATCGGTCTAACCAGCGCAACTGCAACCACCAACGTTGCTCGTAAGGAAGGCTTCGAGGCAACTATCGCAGCCAACTACCCAGGCATTCAGATCGTTGATGTTGCTTACTCAGAGTCAAACCCTGAGAAGGCTGCAACCAACGTCAACAACTGGCTGACCAAGTACCCAGACCTAGACGGCATCTTCGCCATCGATGGCACCAACGCCTCAGGTGCAGCTGCTGCCCTTGAGTCCAAGGGCCTAGTTGGTCAGGTAGCTCTAGTCGGTTACGACGCTTACCCAGACAACGTTGCAAAGATCAAGGCCGGTATCTTCACCGCTCTAATCGCTCAGGACCCAGCCGCAGAGGCTCGCCTAGCGATTCAGACTCTGGTTGACTACCTACGTAACGGAAACTCCCCAGCAGCCGCTGAGGTAGTAATTCCAAACGTGACCCTGGATGCAAACACATCCGAGGCCGACCTAGTGAAGTACACCTACGTAGCCAAGTAGGTCTAAGCAACAAAATACAAGGGAGTATTCAATGTCCAGCAGTCAACAGCAACTACTGAGGTGGGAGCGATTCAAGGCGGTGGCCGGGAACCAGAATTCAGTTCTGCTCTCAGTGCTAATCGCACTTGCAATTGTCTTCACCTTGGCCGAACCCAAGTTCTTCTCAGTGGCAACGGCAGGAAACATCCTGACCGACTGGGGGTCTGTGGTGTTGTTGGCTGCTGGACAAACCCTTGTAATCATTTCCGGTGGAATTGATCTGTCCGTAGGTGGCATCCTGGCAATCAGTGGTGTCACCTCGGCATGGATCATGTCCGTGGTCCTTGGTTTCGATATCACAACCTCAGGGCCAGACGCTTACCCGCCACTCATCATCGGTGCACTCACCGCCGTTGGTACTGGACTCACAGTAGGACTTATCAACGCGTTCCTTATTACAAAACTCAAGATTGTGCCCTTCGTTGCGACCCTCTCAACTATGGGAGCCACGCTCGGTTTTGCAATCATCATCTCTAATGGCATGCCGATCGGGGGGCCAAATGACTTCAGCCTTATCTCACCAATCAACCCCGACTGGATGCCGCTTAGCTGGGCTGTAGTTGGAGTAATCATCGTCGTGACCTTGGTCGGGCTGTTCCTGCACAAGTCACGTTTTGGACTTCACACCTACGCGATCGGTTCGAACCAATTTGCCGCCCGCGCTGCAGGCATCAACGTCGAGCGTCACCTGACCAAGGTCTATGCCCTGGCTGGAGCATTGGCCGGACTTGCGGGCTTCTATGTTTACCTCCGCCTTGGAGCAGGATCACCTTCCTCAGGAACAATGCGCGAGCTTGATGCGATTGCAGCCGTAGTCATTGGCGGGGCCTCCCTAATGGGTGGCGTGGGTCGAATGATTGGCACTGTTCTAGGTGCTCTAATTTTGTTCACCGTCCAGTCTGGTTTGATCATGGCCGGTGTCGCTCCCGACTGGAAGAAAGTCGTCGTTGCGGTGCTCATCGCAGCTGCAGTGGCTGCCCAAACCTTGAGACCCGAGAACAGGCGGAGATGACAAAGATGTCTGAAGTAATTTACGAGGTAAGAGGCGTATCCAAGCGGTACGGATCTGTAGTGGCCCTTGAAGGCGCGAGCCTAAAGCTTCACGCAGGTGAAGTTATTGGGCTAGTCGGGGACAACGGCGCAGGGAAATCCACGCTCGTTAAGGTTCTATCGGGTGCTCACATGCCGGACGAGGGTGAGATGTTTCTCGATGGCAAGAAGGTCTCTTGGGAAAACCCAAGACAGGCTCTTGAGTCTGGCATCGAGACTCTCTATCAAGACTCTGGTCTCGCCCCTCACCTGACGGTTAGCAAGAACGTTTTCCTTGGCCGTGAGATTCTGAAGAAGGGGATCTTAGGGAAACTTGGCTTTTTGGATTCGAAGGCCATGGAAGAACGGGCTCACGCCGAACTCGAGCGAGTTGGAATTGCAGTTCCTGCCTCAAACCGCTCTGTCAGTCAACTCTCGGGAGGCCAGCGTCAAGCTGTAGCGATTGGTCGCGCAGTTGCCTGGGCTCGAAAAGTAATCATTCTTGACGAGCCAACAAACCACTTGGGCGCAAGGCAGGCCGGTGAGGTTCTCCAGGTCATCAAGGAAGCCAAGAAGAAGGGGCTTGGGGTCATATTCATCTCTCACACCCTGCCCCACGTGCTTCAGGTGACAGACCGCATTGTGGTTCTTAGGCTCGGTCGCGTTGTTCGCGATGCCCCGACCAGTGAATTTACCGGCGACACCCTCGTGGGCACCATCACGGGAACCATCACCACAATCCCCGAAGATAGCGAATGAAGCCCCTTTATCTAATTGCAGAGATTTACCCCAATCCCGAGAAACTGGCTGTAGCCAAGGCTGCCTACCAAGACTTACGCAGGGAAACCCTTCAGGAAGCTGGTTGCATTTGCTACGACCTGGTAGCTGAGTCGAACAATCAATGGTTCATGCTAGAGAAGTGGGACTCTCGAGAGGCTTGGGATCGGCACATGAATTCAGGTCATGTGAAGAAGATTCAGCAACTTGAGCCGCTCTTGACGTCAAAGAAAACAAAGCTCACCCTTCTAACCGAGGTTGAATAGCGAAAGCAAAGAGGGCCAGGCAAATGCCCAGCCCTCAAAGCCTACTTTTTCTGTTACTTCTCTATTGAGTGAATGGAAAGGGTTCCAGAAACCTCATATGAGGTCAGTAGGAGTGGCTTTCCATTTGGTGAGTCAGCGGCATCGATGAAGAACATGCCCTCTGGAGAGAAGCGCTTGCCCTCATCCTTGGTTAGATCCACATCGCGAACCGGCATCATTTGCTCCCATGAAATTACCTTGGGCTTAGTTGGATCAGTGATGTCCATGAATACCAGTGCGCTCATGCGCTCTAGGCCAATGACAGCGACCCTGGTATCCCCAACCATGCCAACAACAACTCCCTCTGCCTCGGGGCCCTTGTCGTCAGAGCGGGCTTGCGGAGAATACTTTCCAGTTTCGGTGTCCCATGAGCCATTGATTTTTGCGACACCAAAAGCAGAGGTCTGCAGAGTCTCAAAAAGGTCTTCTGAGTCGTAGATTCGCTTGTTGTTCCTGAAGATTGAGAAAGAGCGGTTGGAGAGCAGGAAGAACTTCTCATACTTGCCATCGCCATCGGCGTCACCGATGTTCGGGTTCACTTTGGCGCGACCAAGCTTTCCATCAACCTTTAGAGCATCCCAGGTCGGGAAAGCGGTGAGGTTGGCATCCAGGTCCTTGACGCGAACATCGTCGACAGCAGTGAAGCAAGGCCAGTCAGCGCGGTCGTCACCCTCGTTGGCGGTGACGATGTAGGAATCGCGTCCATCCATGAAGGTTGCTATGGCATCCGGCATTGCCAATCCAAAGACATTGTCATACGTTGCCGGTC
>CAXNHX010000045.1:0-7662 GCA_964202305.1 Aquiluna sp. | reverse complement strand
CCCTGCCACTAGCTTAGATACGAGGGGGAAACATGAAATCTCTAGTCTCAAAGACCACTGGCTTGTTAGCCACGCTCCTAATGCTTCTGATCGCTCCCAGCGGTGTGGCAATGGCTAACCAGGGAGCATCCTCTGATGCTGTTGCCGGTCAGGCAATCATCAAGTACTTAGGCACTGGTGAGCCAAGTGCCAAGGACCTAGGTGTTCTCTCTGTAACCAAGGTTGGTAATGAGAATTACCTGGTTCAGCTTGATCCCTTCTTGTCTCAAGGAAGCGAGCTTGCTCGCCTTGAGTCAAGGAAAGACATTGATTATGCGGAGCCCAACTATTTGGTCGAGCTAACTAGCGCTAACGACCCCTCATATGTTGATGGTTCTCTATGGGGGATGGGTGGAGCTAACAGCACCCCAACCAGTTCTTATGGGGCGAACGCTGCCGGTGCTTGGGCTAAGGGCTACACCGGAAGCAAGCAGGTTTATGTTGCGGTAATTGACTCTGGTATTGATGTTTCTCACCCAGACCTTGCAGGCAACATATGGGTGAACTCAGGTGAGATCGCTGGAGATGGCATTGACAACGATGGCAATGGATACATCGATGATGTTCACGGCTATGACTTTTTGAATGGCGATGGCAGCGTCTTTGACGTTGGCGAGCACCCTCACGGCACTCACGTTGCCGGAACTATTGGTGCTGTTGGTAATAACGGTGCTGGTGTCGCCGGTGTTATGTGGAACGTGAATTTGATCTCCGCAAAGACCATCAACTCGGCCGGTAGTGCCGATCTGGCCTCCACAATCAGAGCCATTGACTACATCACCGACCTGAGAACCAAGAAGGGCCTAGACATCATTGCGAGCAATAACTCGTGGGGTGGAACCAGGTATTCACAAGCTCTCGAGAATGCAATCAAGCGTGGTGGCGATGCCGGCATCATGTTTGTTGCAGCTGCTGGAAATGATGCGGGCAACATTGATTCGACTCCGCAGTATCCAGCCGCCTATGACTGCAGCACCACGCACAGAATCTTTGACTGTGTTGTTTCGGTGGCCGCAATCCAGCAAGACGGAAACCTTGCAGGTTATTCAAACTTCAGCTCAACCAAGGTTGACATTGCAGCCCCTGGAACCAATGTTTACTCAACCCTGCCTAGCAACAGCTATGGCTTACTCTCGGGAACCTCGATGGCCGCTCCTCACGTAACTGGTGCGTTGGCTCTCTGTGTTGCTAGCTATCGAGGAACCTCTGGATTGAGTGCAATCCAGAAGCTGATGTCAACCGCTACTGCCAATGCAGCGCTTAGTGGCAAGGTTGCCTCGGGTGGTCAGTTGAACGTCGAGGCCCTGGTTGATTCCTGCGTTGGGTCCGCGACGGCGTTTGCCGGCGCTTTGACTCAGGGTCAAGCCACTGCCGAATACACAGAGCGAGCACGTTTGGACTGGGTTGACAGCGCGACTGGTGACTACGAGCAAGAAATCCAAGTTGCGGTCGGACCTAATGGCTGTTCCGGAACCTTTGCTCACCTGGCCTACATCGGTCCGGGCCTTGACTCTTTCCCGATTCACGATCTTGAGGAAGCCCAGTTCTATTGCTTCCGTGTTCGTGCCATCAAGGATGCTGAGGTCAGCGCCTGGGCAACTTCAAACGTAACGATTACTTGGACCAGTAACTTGCCATTCATCTCTGGCAAGGTCTTCCTTGCTGATGGAGTGACTCCGGTTGCTAACGCGCCAGTGCGCTGGATAGCGGAAGGTGCCACTCCAGGGCTAGATGATCAGAATGCGTTGCTGGCCTACACCAACGCCAGTGGCGAGTATGTGCTTCAGGTCTCAAACGGTACCCCCGGTGAACTCTTTGTATCGATGTCGCGCCGCGGAAACACAAGAATGACAACTCCGATAATTCCGTGGGGGCTTCGTGCTGGCGGTGACCTGACCATTACTCAGGACACCCAGGTAAACATCATTCTTCCCAGATTCCACAAGGTGACATTCACCCTGGTCGATGAGGACACTAATCAGCCGATTGCAGGAGCGCTCACGCAGTATGCAGCGCTTGCTGACAACTGTCGACGAGATAGCTACACCAGCTTCACCGGTGCCTTGGAAAGCAGCTGCCAAGCATGGCCAACCGGTTACTCTCACACTCCTGCAAAGACTGATGCAAACGGGCAGGTAACCCTTGGATTCCTCGACCCGAGCCTAATTTCGCAGACTAGTCACCAGATCTCCTTCATCCACCCAACTAATCCAAGCCGCGTTGCCAACGCGACCGTGGTTGCGAACTCTGACCAGAGTGTTCGGGTAGTGATGTCCGGGTCCATTGACCTGACCGGAACAGTGTTCCTAAACGATGGCGTGACTCCGGTGGCAAATGCGACCGTGAAGTGGCTACCTGCTGGAACGCCCAAGTCAGGTGAAAACACCAGAGCACTCTCAACCACTACCAACGCGTCGGGGCAGTACGCCCTTCGGGTCACTGCTGGGGTGGGCGGCGAGCTGTCCTTGCACACCAGCAGGACTCCCTCCACTACACCCAAGCCCTCGCCACAGTTGCCGCACGGTGTTTGGGCCTGGGGAGCAATAGCTCCGTTCACGCAGTCCAAGGTTGTGAACCTGGTTGCTCCTGCTCAGGATATGGTCACCCTTCAAGTGGTTGACCAGCGCGGCCTACCGCTTGCCGGAGCCAAGGTGACATTCGCAGATCTTGCTGTTTACTGCCGGAACATGCCAGCCGGCTTTGTTGGCGCAACCAGCCCGGGCTGCCAGTTCTGGCCAACCGGTTACTCAAGTGCCGCACCAAGAACCGATAGTGCGGGTCAACTCAAACTTGCCCTCTGGAGAACCGCTGCGCTTTCAAACTCCAACTATCGATTTAGCATCACGCACCCAACCAATGCGGCGTTGAGCGCTACTTTGAACATTGCCCCAACAGCTGATCTCACGCAGGTTGTCACCATCTCGGACGAAGTCAGTGTCAGCGGTCAGGTTTTGACCCACGACGGCACTCCAGTTCAAAACATCACCGTTAAGTGGCTACCATCGGGCACACCGGAGAGCATGGGTAATGAATCAGTTCCTGGCGTGAAGACCGATGCTAACGGCCGCTACCTCCTGAAGGTTTCGGCGGGATCCACGGGCCAACTCTTTGCTTGGACCACTAGAGTCCCAAGCACCGCACAACAGACCAGCCCGCTTACTCCTTGGGGCTTGCATGCTGGAGGTACGCTGACGGTTGCCGGCGATACCGTGAAGGACATCACTCTGCCTCGAAGCTATAACTTGAACTTCCAGGTTCGGGAGTTTGGCTCGAGCAACCCAGTAACCGGAGCCAAGTTCAACTATTCAAACCTTGCGGATTACTGTCGATCGGGCAGCTACACGGCGTTTACCGGTGCCTCCGAATCCAGGTGCCAGTTCTGGCCAGTTGGTTACAGCCATGCTGGTGTGGCAACAGACTCATCGGGAAACGTCACGATTCCAGTGCTGGATCGCAGCTACTTCTCGAACAAGGCGGACTACGTGTTCTCAATCACGCATCCAATTGACAATGCGCGCGTGGCAACAAGTCGAAACACGCAAACCCAGACATCGGTTGTGACCGTCGAGATGCCAGGAACACCATCCAAGCCCGAGCAACCGGATGCCACACCTCTCACGAACGAAGTTAAGTTGAAGTGGAACGAACCCTGGAATGGCGGAGCGTTCATCGATTACTACAAGGTGTGGGTTTCACTGAGTGCGGGAGGCCCATTCACATTGGTCAGCTCGGGCTCATGTGCGGGCAACATTGCTCCAGAGCTCAGAGAGTGTGTGGTTACTGGCTTAACTGCTGGTGTCACTTACTACTTTGCGATTATCGCTCACAACGTCGTTGGTTACAGCGACCGATCGCTCTCAATCGCTGCGACGCCACTTGCTGCAATCTCGACCATGACGTCCTCACCGACTCCGACCGTTTCAGGAGTTTCTGAGGTGGGTAGGGCGCTCACCGCGACCGCCGGAGTTTGGGACGCCGGAGTCGCGTTGAGTTACCAGTGGCTGCGAAACTCCAGCCCTATTCAGGGAGCCATCCGAAACACTTATCTATTGAGCCCGCGCGATGCCGGGGCGCAAATCTCTGTCGAGGTGACTGGGCGCAAGCTTGGCTTCACGTCGGTAACCAGAACCAGTCTCGGCGTGGCTGCGAGCTGGCCAGATTCGGTGCAGTTGGTGGCCATTCAGGGGGCAGGCTCACCAGGCCAGTTGTTGACGGTGCAGACCAGTGAACTGTTAGCTAATGAATCTGTGAACTACCAGTGGGAGCGGGATGGCCAGGCAATTTCTGGTGCCACGCAGACCTACTACGAAGTCTCTAGCGCTGATGTTGGCTCTCGTCTGGGTGTGAAGATTGTGTCTAGCTTGCTAGCTAATCTGCCCTCGGATTCGACAACCGACGTCATTGAGATTGCTGCCACAGCAGCTGATGCTGCTGCCACTCGAACCGTCCGTGCTCTAAGCAGTTTCAGTGCGACAGTGTCTCCTAAGGCCGCAGTCCCCTCGAAGAGTGCAACTGCCTCTCCCGCAATTGGCAAACTCTTTGTTCAGAAGACTCTTGCTAGCTTTGGTGCCCGCAGTACAGCTTTGAGCGCGGCCCAAAAGAATGCGATCCGAGCTTTGGTGCTCAGTGAATCAACGACTTCAAAGTTCATCTGCACGGGTATTCGCCGTGAAGCTGGCACGAGAGCCGAGAACATCATGGTGAGGCTGAGGGCTAAGGCCTCTTGTGACTTTGCCAAAGAACTCAACCCTCAGTTGTCAACGTGGTATCAGTCCAAGTCAACCAAGGCACCAAGTTATGTTGGCAGGGTGTTGTTGGTCGCCAGGGGTGTAAAGGCTTCGGACTAGGTAGCGAGTCCCTTGCCTCGTGGCCGCCAAGGCCAATAGGGCCTAACCTTGCCTAATGATCCTCACCCAAGCTTCCAGGGCTCGCAATGCCCTCTGGCTGATGTTCTTTGTTATGGGTGTTGTCTCCATGGCTTGGGTGCCAAGGATTCCTGAGATCAAGACCGCTAATGCTCTGACTGATACTCAGTTTGGTTTGGTGTTGGTGGCATCTTCAGTTGGTGCTGTTCTCGGAGCACAACTATCTGGCAGGGCTATACACAGGTTTGGCTCAAGGCCGGTGATGTATGTGTCGAGTGTGATTGTGCCACTTGGTGTGACGCTCATGGGCTTGAGCCTGAATGCCTTTGTGTTGGTTGTCGGTTTGTTTGTAATGGGCTTTGGTTATGCGGCACTGGACATTGGTGGCAATGCCCAGGCGGTTGCTATTGAGAAGCATTTGGGGAAGCGGTACATAACCTCCTTCCATGGCATGTGGTCGGTGGGGACACTGGTTGCAACTTTGTTTGGTGCTTCCGTTGCCTATTTATTGACTCCTGCGCAGAACCTGGTTGGGGTTTCCATGGTGGGCATGGTGGTGTTCTTTATCGCAACCCGGATGCTGCTGCCCTCGAGCTTGGATGAGCACCAGGGTGATGGTGAGGTGGAGACCAAGAACTCGGTGCCATGGTTTGGGATAGCGGCAATACCGCTCTGGATCATGGGTATTGGTGCTGCGGGTTCCTTTATCGCTGAGGGGGCTGCGGCTGACTGGGGAGCGCTTCTTCTCCGCGACCACATGAACGTGGAGCGGGGGTTTAACGCTTCTGCCTTTGCAACCTTTGCTGCCGCCATGATCATCTCTAGGTTCTTGGGAGATCGCTGGTTAGAGCGCTGGGGCCCGTTCCTGGTGGTTAGGTTCTTAGGTGTTGTTGGGGGCTCGGTCTGGGCGGTGAGTATTTTTGTGGGGATCTGGTTATCTGGGTCTAACCCGCTTTTGGCTTTGATTGCTGTGAATACCGGGTTCTTCTTTGCCGGGATGGCCATTGGGCCAATGTTTCCGGCTTTCATTCTTGGTGCTGCAAACATCAAGGGGGTTGCCCCCTCTATTGGCATTGCAAGAATCGGTGTGATATCCATCGGCGCTTACTTTGTTGGCCCATCGCTGGTTGGGTTCTTATCCGATCTGATTACCCTGCCTTTGGCGATGCTCTATCCAGCAGGTGCTTTGGTGCTGGCTGGTTATTTAGCGAGGGTGCTGAGGGTCAGCGGTTTATCCAAATAGCGCAGGCAAAGTCTTCGCCCAACCAGCTCGCACTTCATTCAGAGGGATCTCCGCAATGCCCTGAATGTTCAACGCCTCTGACTCTTTGTCTGTGACACCGATGCGGAGTACTGGAACGCCCCTTGCTTCGCAAAGTCCCTGGAACTTTACGTCGTCTTCGCGACCCACTGTCACAATCACTCTTCCTTGAGACTCTGAGAACAGGGCTGCGGTGTCATCGAGCTGGTCGCGGTCTTTGAGCTCTTCGATCCAGATTCTTGCTCCAACGCTGAACCTAAGTGCGCTCTCTGCAACTGCAACAGCTAGACCACCTTCAGAAACATCGTGCGCGGACTCGATCAAGCCCTGCACTGCAGCACCCTGCAGTAGCTCGGCGAGCTGCTTCTCTTATTTGAGATCAACCTTGGGTGGCTGGCCCCCGAGGTGAGAGTGGATGGTCTCTGCCCCGGCAGAGCCATCTAGTTCATCCATGGTGCTGCCAAGAAGGTAAATGTTGTTGCCATCGTCCTGCCAACCCGAGGGGATTCTTCTTGCAACGTTGTCGATGACACCGAGCACACCAACCACGGGGGTTGGGTAGATGGCAACATCGCCGGTTTGGTTGTAGAAGCTGACGTTTCCTCCGGTAACAGGGATGCCTAGCTCCATGCAGCCATCGGCTAGGCCTGCGGTGGCCTCCTTGAACTGCCACATCACCTCTGGGTTCTCAGGGGAACCAAAGTTGAGGCAGTTGGTCACCGCCTTTGGGGTTGCTCCGGTAACGGCAACATTTCTGTAGGCCTCGGCGAGTGCCTGCTTAGTGCCCTCATAGGGGTTTAGCTGGCAGTACTTGCCGTTGGCATCGGTTGCGATTGTGATGCCTAGGCCAGAGGTTTCGTTGACTCTGACCATGCCGGCATCGTCCGGCATGGCAAGGGCAGTGTTGCCCATCACATACTTGTCATACTGCGCGGTAATCCAGCTCTTATCTGCCTGGTTAGGCGAACTCAGGATCTGCAGCAACTGCGCTGCTAGTTCGTCTGGTGAATCGGCCCTCTTTAGGCTCTTCGAGCTGTTTGCGTTCAGAGCATCCTGGTATTTGGGGTATTCAACTGGGCGGGTGTAGACCGGGCCATCGTGTGCCACGGTTCTTGGTGGCACGTTCACAATCTCTTTTTCGCCCCAGTTGATATACAACCGGTCCTCGTCAATAACCTCACCCAGTACCGAGTACTCGACCTCCCACTTCTGAACAATCTTCACGAAGTCTTTGAGGTGCTTGGTTGGCACGATCGCCATCATGCGCTCTTGAGATTCGCTCATCAGAATCTCTTCTGGGGTTAGCGAGTCATCTCTCAGCAGCACATCTTGCAACTGCACCCTCATGCCCATGCCGCCATTTGAGGCAAGCTCGCTTGTGGCGCAGGAGATGCCAGCACCACCCAAATCTTGAATACCTGCAACTACACCCGCTGCAAACAGCTCGAGGCAGCACTCAATCAAAACCTTTTCGGCGAAGGGGTCACCAACCTGCAC
>CAXNHX010000044.1:0-7687 GCA_964202305.1 Aquiluna sp. | reverse complement strand
ACACCGAAGAAACGCTCAATCGAGCCGAACAAGGCACGGTGGATCATGATTGGGCGATGACGTTCGCCATCAGACCCGACGTATTCCAGGTCGAACCGTTCGGGGAGATTAAAGTCCAGCTGAATGGTGCTCATCTGCCAGGTTCTCCCAATGGCATCCTTGGCCTGCACGGATATCTTCGGTCCGTAGAACGCGGCCCCCCCAGGATCCGGCACCAAACTCAATCCCGAAGCCTTGGCAACCGACTCAAGAGTGTTTGTTGCACTCTCCCAGATCTCATCGTCGCCAACGAACTTGGGGTTTCCCTCCTCGCGAGTTGAGAGCTCGAGATAGAAGTCATTGAGTCCGTAATCGCGAAGCAGATTCAGAACGAACTGCAAAACACCGGTTAGCTCGGTTTGTAAGTCATTCTTGGTGACAAAGAGGTGAGCATCATCCTGTGTCATACCTCGCACTCTGGTTAGGCCGTGCAGAACACCTGACTTCTCATACCGATACACGGAACCAAACTCGAACATGCGCAGGGGCAGCTCGCGATAGCTTCGTGCCCGGGACTTGAAGATAAGAATGTGGAATGGGCAGTTCATCGGCTTGAGGTAGTAATCAGCACCCTGCTTTTTGAGCTCGCCCTTGTCGTCAAACTCGGCATCGAGCTTCATCGGCGGGAACATGCCGTCGGAGTACCAGCTCAGATGCCCAGAGGTTTCGAAAAGGTTCGACTTGGTGATGTGTGGTGAGTAGACGAACTCGTAACCACCTTTCTCATGTGCCTCTCGAGAGTAGTCCTCCATTACCCTGCGGATGATTCCACCCTTTGGATGGAAGACGGCTAGGCCGGAACCAATCTCGTCTGGGAAGCTGAAGAGATCGAGTTCTACACCAAGCTTGCGGTGGTCACGACGAGCAGCCTCCTCGAGGCGAGTCATGTGAGCGTCCAGCTCTTCCGCGCTCGGCCACGCGGTTCCGTAGATGCGCTGGAGTTGTTTGTTCTTCTCGTTGCCACGCCAATATGCAGCGGCTGAGCGCAGGAGGGAGAATCCCTTGCCAATCATCCGTGTGTTTGGCAGGTGCGGCCCTCGACACAAATCCATCCAGGCGACCGTGCCATCGGGGTTGAGGTTTTCGTAAACAGATAGGCCACCCGCTCCGACCTCAGCGGCGCCTTCGCCAACGTCCTCGGACTTCAGACCTATGAGCTCGAGCTTGTAAGGCTCGCTCTTCATGAGCTCCTTCGCCTCTGCGTCGCTCACTTCTCTGCGAACAAAGCGCTGTGATTTTCCAACCAGCTCCTTCATCCGCTTCTCGATCTTCTTCAAATCTTCTGGAGTGAACGGACTCTCGACGTCAAAATCAAAGTAGAAACCATCGGTAATCGGCGGACCGATACCAAGCTTTGCCTCATCGAAGAGTTCTTGAACGGCCTGAGCCATAACGTGGGCAGCCGAGTGGCGCAAAATACTCAATCCCAAATCACTGGAGATTGGCACTCCATTTACGCTGTCGCTCTCACTCAGCTTGTAACTGAGGTCCTTGGGTTCTCCGTTTACTTCAAGTGCGACAATAGAGCGATCCTCAAATAGGTCGAATCCGGTGGCACCCTCACTTACCTGGTGAGTCTTTCCATCGAGCAAAATGTTCAAGTCAGCTCCTAACCCTGAATACTCTAGCGAGACAGGTTAGGTCTGCCTTGCTAGCGAATCGAACTAGCAAGCGCCAAACTGGGTCCCATGCCGCAAAAAGAACGTGAACTTGAAATCAAGCTGAATTGGCTAAGAGCTGCAGTGCTCGGAGCCAACGATGGCATCGTGTCCGTAGCGGGTGTTGTCATGGGTGTAGCGGCTGCAGGATCCCAGCCGCAAACCGTTCTAGTTGCGGGAATTGCTGCTGTGGTTGCAGGAGCGATCTCTATGGGTGGTGGCGAGTATGTGAGCGTCAGCGCACAACGCGACAGTGAATTGGCACATGGCAGGAGCGCCGCAACTGTTAATGCGCGGCCATGGGCGGCCGCTCTAAGTTCATTCGTTGCGTTTAGTGCCGGTGCAGTACTTCCGCTGGTCGCAATTACTGGACCATGGGAGGCAATCCGAATCCCACTCACAGTTGCTGCCGTCATCACCGCCCTCGCACTTACCGGTTGGTGGGCGGCATGGGCGGGCAAGGCTTCAATTCCAAAGTCGATTTTTAGGAATGTGTCTATAAGTGTTCTTACGATGGGTTTTTCGTACCTAATTGGTTCGTTATTGGGTGTTGCAATCCTCTAGAGCGCTACCCTAGAGAGCGTGCCGGAAATCCAAAAATTTGACCTAGCGCTCATTGGTGGCGGGATTATGTCTGCCACCCTGGGAGTTCTGGTCAAACTTGTCTCCCCCCAGACCAAAATCGTGATGTTTGAGCGTCTAGCCGAACCAGGTCTTGAGAGCTCTAACCCCTGGAACAACGCCGGCACTGGCCACGCAGCCCTCTGTGAACTCAACTACATGCCAGATACAAAGGACGGTTCGCTGCCCGACCCTGCAAAGGCAATAGCAATCAATGAGCAGTTCCAGGTCTCCAGGCAGCTATGGGCCTACCTAGTTGAGAAGAAGATCCTCGGGAAGCCAGAGAGTTTCATTCGCACTGTCCCACACATGACTTTTGTGCGTGGTGAAAAGGACGTGGATTACCTTCGACGTCGCTTCCAAGCCCTGAAGACTCAGCCGTTGTTCGCTGGGATGGAATACACGGAGGATCTCAGCCAGCTATCAAAGTGGACCCCACTTATGGCGGCTGGGCGGAATCAAGAGCCCATTGCGGCAACACGAATTGAGCAGGGAACCGACGTCGATTACGGAACCATGACTCGCGACATGGTCAACTGGCTCATCGCAAAGGGCGTCGAGGTGCGAACAAGATCTGAAGTTAAGTCCGTGCACCAGTTTGCTGCAGGTCATTGGCAACTCTGGATGGGGCAAACACAGGACAAATTCATTCACGCTGACAAGGTCTTCGTTGGAGCCGGTGGCTGGGCTTTGAAGCTCTTGCAGTCATCGGGCATCGACGAGATCCAAGGCTACGGAACGTTCCCAGTGTCGGGTCACTTCCTCCGCACCGACAACCCTGAACTGGTAAAGCAACACCAGGCCAAGGTCTATTCACAGGCTCAGGTGGGAGCTCCCCCAATGTCGGTCCCGCATCTTGACACACGGGTTGTTGATGGCAAAGAGTCGCTGCTCTTTGGGCCGTTTGCTGGCCTGAACCCAAAGTTTCTCAAGCACGGAAGCGTGCTAGATCTTCCAATGTCAGTGCGCCCCAAGAATCTCGTTCCATACCTCTCCGTTGCGATCAAGAACTTCGATCTTGTTACTTACCTACTCCGCGAGGTAACGAAGAGCCGAAAGAAAAAACTTGAGTCTCTGAGAGAGTTCGTTCCCAACGCTCAGCCCGAGGATTGGACTTACTACGAGGCCGGTCAGCGTGCCCAGGTCATAAAACCTGTTAAGGGTGGCGGGGTTCTTCAATTTGGCACCGAGGTCATCGCGTCCAAGGATGGGTCCATCGCGGGGCTTCTGGGAGCCTCTCCCGGTGCCTCGGTAAGTGTCTCCGTGATGCTAGATGTCATGCAGCGAATGTTTGCTGACCAATTCTCTTCGTTCGAACCTGCGCTCAAGGAGATGATCCCCGGTTACGGGCAGCACCTCAATGCCAAGCCGGCACTTGCGAAACGCATACTCGCTCAGACGGCGAAAGCGTTGAGTCTTCGGGCTTAGGCAATGGACGCTGGTTCAGGTGTTTCCAGACTCCTTGGGAGCGACCTGAAATAGGATTGGGAGGATCCCAATTTTGAGCGAAAGGGCTTTCGGTATGGCGCAGAGCAAGCCACAGCAATCAGATAGGTCGGGCAAGGGCCAGTATCTAGAGGCGCTATGGATTGAGAAGCTTCTCCACCGCGAGACAGTTGGCGGAATGCTCATTTTTGGTGCGGCAATACTGGCAGTCTTCTTAGCCAATTCACCCTGGAGCCAGCAGTACTTCGATCTCAGAGACACATACATGAGTGTCGGCATTGGTGACAACATCTTTAAGCTGAGCGTCGGGCACTTTGCTGCGGATGCTCTCCTCGCCGTTTTTTTCTTCCTGGTGGGTCTTGAACTAAAGCGAGAGCTTGTTGCCGGAGAGCTGCGAGACCCCAAGAAAGCACTAGTTCCTGTCGTCGCCGCTATCGGCGGCGTGCTTGTCCCCGCCTTCATCTTTCTCGCGCTCACTCAGGGTGTCGAGGGAGCCGCACGGGGGTGGGCAATTCCAATCGCAACGGACATCGCCTTCGCACTAGCTGTTTTGGCATTGATTGGAACCTCTTTACCGATTGCACTGCGAATGTTCCTATTAACTTTGGCCGTGGTTGATGACCTGATCGGTATCACAATCATCGCCATTTTCTACACCGATGAAGTTGTCGTACCAAGCCTGATTGCATCCTTGGTCGTGATTGGTATCTACGGGCTACTTGCACAGCGATTCACCTACTTTTTTAGAGTGCGACTCGGTGCTGCTTGGCTGATTCTCTTCCCAATCGGACTTATCGCCTGGTTCTTCATGTATGGGTCAGGAGTTCACGCAACCATTGCGGGCGTGCTGCTGGCGCTAACAATCCCAGTAAAGCCTTCAAAACGAGCCTTAGAGGCTGGTGCGGATCCAGAGCATGGGCTCGCTGCAATCTTTGAGCATCGGTTCCGCCCTGCTTCTGCGGGCCTTGCAGTTCCGCTGTTTGCGTTCTTCTCTGCCGGCGTTTCTTTTGGCTCAGCCGACACCATCGTTGAAGTTGTTACGAGCCCGATTGCACTCGGCATCATGGCGGCCCTGGTTGTTGGAAAGACCGTCGGTGTCTTTGTCGCCACTTGGCTCGTTACTCGCCTACCCGGTGTGTCGCTTCCGCGCGGGATGGCCTGGATTGACTTAGTCGGTGTTGCTCTGTTGGCAGGCATCGGCTTCACCGTCTCTCTTCTGATTGGGGAGCTCAGCTTCGGTCTGGGCACCACTCTGGGAGATGAAGCCAAGATTGGAATCCTGCTCGGATCGGTTATGGCTGCGATCTTTGCAGCACTGTTGCTAGGAAGTCGCAACCGGTACTACAAGCGTCTCAATGCAGCCGAACTAATCGACTCAGATGGTGATGGCATTCCAGACGTTTACCAGAAATAGCCCAACTATTGATGGTCGATACTGGGTTCGAACCAGTGACCTCTTCCGTGTCAGGGAAGCGCGCTACCACAGCGCTAATCACTCGGGTCAGTGCCTTGACATGAAGACTAGGCCTGCTCTCTAGTTCTAGGACTCCCTCAGCCCGTCCAGACGAACCTCAGCGTCAGGTTCTCCTTAGGCAGAGTTCGATACAGACCACAGTTTGAGGTCAGGTCGTCTCCACTCGCGGAGCGGTGCATGCTTTTCGGCCGTTTGCCCGGAAAATGAAAAACCGGGGCGGTTGCCCTCCCCGGTTTTTCTCTGGCTTAGTTAGTCCAAGTCATCCTGCCCTCTCCGCCAACCGCATAGCGCTTGTCAGTTGCGGAGATGGTGGGTAGCCCGTCTGACCCCTTGGGCTGAGAGAGTAGGTAATAGTAGACCGACTCCTCGTATGACCACCCAAAGCTTGTGACCGTGTAGGGCTTGAACATGTAGTAACCATCTCCATATCCGTACATTGTGAATGTGTTGGAGACGATTGAGACTCTTGGTGCATCAGACACAATTTTGCCACCTTGCACGATGAATCTTCCGTCAGCAAGCTGTATGGTTTGGACTCTGGTTCCGGGTGTGGATATCGATTCTGTTGTCGAGCTGACGACCTGTGCAACTCCGGCACGAGAGCAAGTGACCTTGAGGCCAGAAAACTGTAAGAAGCCTCCACCGCCGCTAGTTCCGACAGCACAAGACTGCTCGAAGATTGCTTTCAAGTCCGCGGGCGTCACTCCAGTTACGACGCCTGTTTGGTTGTCAAAGGCCATCATGTTGAGCAGATCGAGACGGGTGATGTTCCCAACGGTTCCGGACGTCGGAATGTTGTCGCCTCCGTTCTGTCGAATTCCGCCACCATTCTGAATTGCAATTACGGGGTTGGTCACGGAGGCTGGCGTCAAGCCAAGCTGGGGAGCTCTCTCGGCGTAGGCGAAGAGATACGCATCAGTCACGAAGTTCCCAGCGTTTGTCTCCGTGGTTCGAACTCCTGGGGTGGTTGCTGAACCGCGAGCTCGATTCAGTACGACCTCGGTTTTTCCAATAGCCTGGGTGCCTAGATCCGTTAGGCAGTTTGATACCGGAGTCACTGCGCGGGCAAGGATTTGGGAGTCAGGCGTCACTCCGCGAATGCCTGCCGCGGTAGCAGCATCCGAGTTGGGCACCACGCGTCGAGGGAAAGAGCTCTCTGTGTCGTATCGGAGCAGATTTCCCTTGGCGTCAAAGGTAGCGTCAAAACGGCCGACGTACTTGTAGTTGCCAACGGTTGTCACCAGCGGGACAGTTACGCCCACACTATCGGTAATGAGAAGAGGATAGTTTCCGACTGGCGTGGCCTCTCCCGGAAGAAGCTCGGCCTTGTCATCAATCAGTGGTGAAGCAAGCAGGTCGTCTCCACCGCCGGCTACTGCGATGTCAACGTCCCTGAGAAGTTTGATTAGGCTCGTGTCATTTGTGACTGACTGAAGATGTGACACCAGGACGATCTTGTTGATCCCCCGTTTCTTCAATGCGTCAACTTGTGCCTGCACGTTACGCGCTACGGCTTCTGTGTCCTTCGTAAGTACTCTTACAGTCCCTGGGGAGCTTATGGTAGCAAGCCTCTCCGTTACGGCCGAAACAACCCCGAACCTCTGCTTCGTCACTGGATCAATATGAATGTATGAGGCGCCTAATACCTTGCCGGACTTGATCTTGCCACGCTCGAGGACGCTCCCTCCAACTAGTCCTTTGAGGTCGTCGTTCTTTGAGAAGTCCAGGTTGCCCGAGATGAATGGATGTTTCCCTTTTCCACTTTTCGCAAACTGCTTTACATAACGAGCAAGGTAAGCGGTGCCGAAGTCGAACTCGTGGTTTCCCAGAACATGAACGTCGTAAGGCATCATTGCCTGGGCGACAGCGTCGTAGACGGGTTTCGTTGACGCAGGGTTAGATGGCTCAGAACAAGTCAAGCCGGCACTCGCCAAGAAGGAATCACCAGCGTAAACGCTCAGCACTGAGTTCTGAGATTTGCGCGCGTCTTTCACATTCAGTCTCATGACTTGAGAGAACGCAGCTATGTTTCCAGCCGGAACTGGACTTGATCCGACAGTCTGGTTAGTCATGGCGGATTCCCCGTCATTATTGTGCAGCAACGTCAGTGTGACTTCGGATGTCGAGGATTGGGCAGGTGACGTTCCGGCTAGCAGTAGAGCGGATACGGCCAAAATTCCCAGAGCGGTTTTGATTGTCTTCACGATTATTTACCTTTCTTGAGTGAACGAATAATGTTTAGGGTTCGAGAAGAGAAACCAAACTATTTATTAAGAGTCGCTAAACGCGCCAAGAAGAGTTGGTGGGCGATACTGGGTTCGAACCAGTGACCTCTTCCGTGTCAGGGAAGCGCGCTACCACTGCGCCAATCGCCCGGGTTGTTGCTGTGAGGTGAAGACGGGATTCGAACCCGTGTACACGGCTTTGCAGGCCGCTGCCTCGCCTCTCG
>CAXNHX010000043.1:0-7701 GCA_964202305.1 Aquiluna sp. | reverse complement strand
GGGTCAACAGCATCCTCAATGTCGATCACTACCTGATCGGCCCGAGACTCCTGAACTGAATCCAGCTGCTCCTGGCTCAGGGCATTGACTAGCAACCAGGACCTGGAAATCTCAGCTGAAACACTCATGTAAAGCTCCGTTGCTTAAATTAGTCGAACAGGGAAACAATAGGGCCAACCCAGGACTCGGTGCAGCATCTCGAGCGAGCCTCAAAGTCGTGGGCAGCAAACTAGTTCTGCGGGAACCCTAGGTTGAGACCGCCGTGTGAAGGGTCGAGCCAACGAGAGGTGACAACCTTGGTGCGGGTGAAGAACCTAAAGCCCTCTTCACCATGAGCTCTAGAGTCTCCAAATAGCGAGTGCTTCCAACCCCCAAATGAGAAATAGGCAACCGGCACCGGAATGGGAACGTTGATTCCAACCATGCCAACCTCGACCTCGTTCTGGAACTTGCGCGCAGCACCCCCATCGTTGGTAAAGATCGCAGTTCCGTTGCCAAAGGCACCGGAGTTGATCAGATCCAAACCTTCTTGATATGTCTTGACCCTCACAACAGACAGCACCGGACCAAAGATCTCTTCTTTGTAGGCGGCAGAAGTCAGAGGCACCTTGTCCAGAAGAGTTGGTCCGAGCCAGTACCCACCAGCGTCACCATCTGGATTCACGTCACGACCATCAACAACCACATCAGCACCGTCTTGCTTGGCAATGTCGATGTAGGAGGCAACCTTGTCCCGGTGCTGCAAAGTCACCAGCGGTCCCATGTCGCAAGAACGCCTGCCATCTCCGACCTTGATCTGCTTGATGCGGTCGGCAATCTTGGAAATCAGCTCATCGGCGACTGGTTCAACCGCCACGACAACTGAGATGGCCATGCAGCGCTCGCCGGCGGAACCGAAGCCCGCGTTGATGGCACTGTCAGCTACTAAATCCAGATCGGCATCGGGAAGTACGAGCATGTGGTTCTTGGCTCCACCAAGTGCTTGAACCCGCTTGCCATTCTTGGAAGCCGTTTCGTAGATGTACCTAGCAATTGGTGTTGATCCAACAAAGGAGATCGCCTGAACATCAGCATGGTTCAGAAGCCCGTCGACGGCCTCCTTGTCGCCATTCAAGACATTGAATACGCCGTCAGGAAGCCCAGCTTCCTTCCATAGCTCTGCCATCCAGATGGCAGCGCTGGGGTCCTTCTCGCTGGGCTTTAGGACGACTGTGTTGCCAGCGGCGATTGCGACCGGGAAAAACCACATCGGCACCATGGCAGGGAAGTTGAAGGGGCTAATGATTCCAACAACACCCAGTGGCTGATTGAGCGAGTAGACGTCAACATTCGTTGATGCGTTCTCTGAATACGAGCCAGTCAATAGGTGCGGCAGACCGCAGGCAAACTCAACTACCTCTTGGCCTCGAGTGATCTCCCCAAGTGCATCCGAGAGCACCTTGCCGTGCTCAGAGGTGATGATGGCTGCAAGCTCTGACTTCTTTGCATTCAAGAGCTCGCGGAAACTGAATAGGACCTGTTGGCGCTTGGTGACCGAGGTGTCGCGCCAGCCTGGAAAAGCCGCCTTGGCAGCCGCAATGGTCTGGTTAATTTCGTCCTGGTTGGCAAAGCCAACCGACTTAGTTTGCTGGCCCAAGGCAGGGTCAAAGACTTGACCCTCTCTGCCTGATTTTGATTGAACCGCTGAGCCGTTAATCCAGTGAGGAACTAGCTTCATCGCTATCACCCTTTCGTATAAGAACTCTACCCAAGGAACTTAGGGTTCGTTTTAGAGGGCTAATTACGACTAGACTCGCCCTCGGAGAATTCGCCTAGTGGCCTATGGCGCACGCTTGGAAAGCGTGTTGGGTGCAAGCCCTCGGGGGTTCGAATCCCCCATTCTCCGCCAGTAACTCCCTTGATTTAGAGACTATAGGGGCTCCTTCGAGAGGTTTTTTGCCCCACCAGGTTAGGTCAGCGCTTGCCTAGACTGAGGGCCATAACATACTGCCCACCACCTGGTGATAGCTGGGTTGCAAACTCTAGCTCTGGCTCTAGCCGGCTGAGCCTCTCAAGGAGCCACTGACTAGCCGCTTCTGCATCTTTGAGGTCAGGGCAACGCGCGATGATCTCTCGACCGCCTTTTTTCCTGAGTCGCTCCACGGTCTCAAAAATGGGTGACGGGTCAACCACAAAGATATCTTTTGACCACGGGACCACCGGGGAGATCTTGCCCTTCATGGTGTTGCACTGCCTGTGAGCAAGCCGTTCAACAAAGTCTGCGCCCTTTTTGACCCTCACCGCACCATAGCTATCAACACTTGGCCCTAGGTCGTGATTGACCGAGAGGTCCTGATCCACTGGTCTATCGCACAACCAACATATCCAGTTGTCTTTCTCGCCGACCTCATTCAAATCGCTCATGAAATTAGCTCTAGTCCTTATCTTTGTTGCGCGTAAAGAAGCGTTTGAGTTTGTCGACAATCCGCTCCAGCCCCTGCATGCCCTGCTGGTGAAGCTCCCTTGCCCACTTAATTTCAAGCGCCAGAATTGAGAGCCCGAGGAAAATAAAGAGCAGTCCGGGTCCTGGTGTGACCATCATGATTAGCCCAAGTAGCAGAAGGACAAAGCCCAAAACCATGACCAGCACCCACCGCACCGGATGCGGGAGTACCGATAGGAACTGCTTTATCTTGTCCAATTCATCACCTCTGCTCTATGCCCAATCGTAATCAGAGAAACGCAGTACGTTTCGTTCTCAAAGTTGGAATCTGCTGGGAGACTCGAAACGCAAGCCCAAGGAGAACCCAATGCCGAGCGAATATTTCTATCTCGACCTATACACCAAGACCCTCGAAGTTATTTACACCGGGGTTGCCATCACGGCAAATCACACCGGCGCCACCTCAGACCCAAGCGTTCACCGAGTCTTCCTAACCAAGGGTCAATACAACAAGTTGGTCTCAGCCCTCAGCCAAAAACAACCTAGAAGTTAACCTAGACAGCCTCAACAAACTCTCTCGAAACCACTACTCTCCATTTGTGTTAAACGAGATTGAACTAGTCCGCAGGCCCTTGGTGGCGTCGGCAATCGAAAGTTTTTGGGATGAAGTTGGCGATGATCCCGAGACCTGGCAGTGGATCGCGACCACTGACCCGATCCCTAAAACCAAAGCCGAACTGGTCGCGGCATTTTCAAAGCGCATGGACTCAAGTGACGCCGAATTCTTTTCGTTTCACGATTCCCAAAGCGGAGACATTATCGCCATCTCTGCTTTTCTAGACATCAGGCCCGTTGATAGACATGTTGAGATAGGCAGCACTTTCGTTTCGAGGCGCTTTAGAGGTGGCACGACGAACTACCAGATGAAACTACTCATGCTGCAAGAAGCGTTTGAGGTTCGGGACTGCGTGCGGGTCACCTTCAAGGTGAATGCGCTCAACCAACGCTCGAGAGATGCGGTGATGAGGCTTGGAGCCAAGTTCGAGGGCGAGCTCCGAAACCAGCGCGAGCAGCGTGATGGAAGTTGGCGAACCGCAGCGATCTACTCGATCATCGAGTCTGAGTGGCCCTCGGTGAAGCAATCGCTAATGGAGAAGCTAAAAAGCTAGTCCTCCGGCTGCTCGTCAGCCCCCGTCATCATTTGCTCGAGGGATTGATTGGCTGCATTCACAATCTCATTGGTTTGAGCTATGAGGTCTTCGGCTGATTGAGACTGCAGCAGGTCCAGCTGATCCAGCTGGCCAACCGGCAATACTCCAGCCAGCTGCCAGCAGGCCTCCATCGGGTCATCGCTGAACTGAACATCAGCTCCGTATTGCAGATCTCCAAACTCACTGGCAAAGGCCAAGAGTCGTCTCACCTTGGTCTCGAGGTGAACGCGTGCTGGCATCAGGCTGTCATCCCAAATCAGATCCGGCAGGAAGTCAACGTCAGCGATCGGATAGGGGGCATCGGGTAACCAGGCATTGACTCGAAAGCGTCTTGATCCAACCGATTGCAGGCCATAGAACTCATCGGTGGTGCCGATCTCGTTGACACTTGCGATCGTGCCAACTCCCATTCGCTTCTCTCCCCCACCAACCTCTTGGCCGCGCTCAATCAAAACCACGCCAAACTCTGGAGTTTCCTCGCCCAAGAGATCGCCAAGCAGCTTGAGATAGCGCTCCTCGAAGATGCGCAGGTTCAGTGGCATAGCCGGCATCAAAACGGATCCCAGAGGGAACATCGGCATGATTGCCATCTCTCACCAACCCCAGGTTCCGGGAGCCCTCCTAGAGGGCCCAACTATGTTGCCGGTCAGCCAGCCTAAGTCTCAAAAACTTGGGCGAGAATCAGCTAGCCAACGAGCTCTCTGAGAAGTCCAACCAAACCGTCGACATCTTCTTCCTCAGTGTCCCAAGAACACATAAGGCGAACCTGGCCAGTGGCCTGGTTCCAAACATAGAAGCGATACTGCTCCTGGAGCGCCGCCGTGACCTTAGGAGGAAGAATCGGGAACACCGCATTAGCCTCGGCCACGTTTGGCACTGTGATTTCAGGATGACTCTTGGCGATTTCGACGATCTCTGCGTAAAGCTTTTGCGCCATCGCATTGGCTCTCTTGCCATTCGCGATAGCAACCAAAGCATTGTTCTCGAACAGGGCATTCAGCTGAGCTGAAAAGAACCGCATCTTCGAGGCTAACTGCATCGAGGTCTTGCGCAAAAACGGCATCGCTTCAGCAAGCTCTTTGCCTCTTGGCGTCGATGCGTTGGTGACAATCACGGCCTCGGCTGCCATGGCACCGATCTTGGTTCCACCCAGTGAAACCAGATCCACGCCCACGTCAGTGGTGAACGCCTTGAAGCTCTTGCCAAGCGCGGCTGCAGCATTTGAGAGCCTTGCGCCGTCTAGGTGCAGGAGCATGCCATTGGCATGCGCCAGATCGGCGAGCGCCGCAATCTCGTGGGGCTGGTAAACGGTTCCCATCTCGGTGGTCTGGGTGATGCTGATTACCGCGGGCTGTGCTCGGTGGACCACACCCAGGTCAAAGATCTGACTCTGCGCTGCCTCAACACTTAGCTTGCCATCGGTTGTTGGCACCGTCCAAAGCTTGAGCCCAGCCATCTTCTCGGGAGCGCCACCCTCATCGACATGGATGTGAGCACTCTCAACACAGATGACCGCTTCCCAGCGCTTGGTAGCAGCCTGCAGCGCAACAACGTTTGCACCTGTGCCGTTGAACACCGGGAAGCCAACGGCATCCTTACCGAACAGCTCCTTGACGATGCCTGCGAAAACTTCAGTCTCGGAGTCTTCTCCGTAGGCAACCTCATGACCGGGGTTTACCTCAGCCATTCTGGCCAGCACCGCAGGGTGAACACCTGCGTAGTTGTCACTTGCGAATCCGCGCTTGTTTTTCAATCTATGACCTTTGGTTCTGGGAAAACCGGTGGTCGGTTTTCAAACGGTGTCGAGAGAATCACTGTGGTCTTGGTGGAGACGTTTGCCAGCGACCTAATTCTGCCAAGCAGTGCCTCTAGGTCCTCAGGATCGGAGAGTGCGACCTTGACTATGTAGGACTCGGTGCCGGCAACCGACCAGCAGCTCTCAATCTCCTGAATCGGACTAATCATTTGAACTATGTCGTCCGGCCTCGCCGGATCAATCGGGGTAAGCGAGACCAATGCATGCAGGCCTAGCCCAACTGCACGCTGGTTGATAATTGCTCGATAACCCTGAATCAGCCCTTTGGCCTCGAACTTCTTCACCTTTTGGTGCAGGGTCGAGCTTGGGATACCCAGTGACGTCGCAATCTCATTCAAAGACCTGCTGGAGTCTTTGGCCAACTCGGTGAGGATCTGGCGGTCGATGCTTTCCATAGCTAGAAGGTTAGCTGCTAGGCAGCTATCCCTTTGGTCGAGGCCACCACGTCAGCCAGCTTGCGGTTTAGGGTTTCATAAAAGACATTCAGCGGGAACTCGTCATCGAGCACCAGGTTCACTACCTCTTTGAGTTCTCCTGAGGTTGGCAATTGGTCTGCACCTTTTGCCCAATTAGAAGCAGGGTGCGGTGGCACTAGCTCTCTCACAAACTCATAGGCCGCGATCCACTGTGCTAGCCGGGAGCGGTTGATGCCCTCGTGGTAGAGACTCTCCACCTGCTCACAAAGCTCGATCACCGCAGGGATAACCAGATCCCAATCAAAGGTCAGTCGGTTGTCAGTCCAGTGCAGAGCGCCCGTTTTGTGTAGGTGAGCAAAGATAATCTGGCCACCTAGGCCGTCATAGTTGCGAACTCGATCACCGGTGATTGGGAAGCGGAACAGGCGATCAAACAGGATTGCGTATCGAATGTACTTGGCAAGTGGGTCGCCCTCTTGATCTAGCACGACGGTTTCTCTGAAGGTCGAGAGGTCGCATCGCAGCTCCTCGAGCGCATACATCCAGAAAGGCATGCGCTGTTTGATCATGAAGGGATCAAATGGCAGGTCTCCGCGGGAGTGGGTGCGGTCGTGAATCAGATCCCAAAGCACGTAGGTCTCTTGAGCAAGTCGCTGGTCAAGAATCAATCTCTCTGCATCGGCAGGCAGCGCGAGGTAGAGGAGCTCTCGCGCCGAATCGGTAACCTTGCGGAACCTTGCCGCCTCGCGATCACAGAAGATGCCTCCCCAGAAATAGGTTGCAACTTCGCGAACCGCGACGGTCTCTGGGAAAAGCACCGCTGAGTTGGTGTCATAGCCGGCAGTGAAGGCAACGAACTCGATTGGGATGAAGGCGGGGTTCTGATACTTCTGCTCTTTCTGGGCCAACCAGTCGGGCCAAAAAGTGTTCGTGATGACGGCCTCAAGATTGCGGTTTGGGTTGCCGTTCTGGGTATACATCGAAAACACAACCAGGTGCTCAACACCGTCCCTACGAATCTGATCCGGCCTGAACTCTTGCAGAGAGTCATAGAAGTCTGGGGTCTTGTAGCCACCCTCACGCCAGGAGGCGATGTCTTTGTTTAGGGCCTCGATGTAGCGCGCCTGGTGAGGGAAGTGCTCGCTCAGCGAATTGACCGAGGCGATTACCTCATCGACAAGCTTGTCGACCTGAGCAACCTCTGCAGTCTCAAAGTCAATAGAGCCATCCTTTAGCTGCAGCGGGCGCAGTTCCTCAACCGCACGGACTAGGCGCTGCCAATCCAGGTTCGAGCTCGCCCAGCTCTCAGCCTTTCCACTTCCGGATAGTTTGGCCGCCTTGGCATTGGACAAAAAGCCCACGATGTTTAGCCAGAGCTGGATGTTGTCGCCATCTGCAACCGAGTCATCACCAAACAGATCGGAATCGGCGAGTACCACAACCCTTCCCTCTCCGCGCCACAGCGCTGCGGCTAGTGGAGAACTGGCCGGCAGGGCGTGTTCTGAGGTCGAAAGAAATACCTCAGCATTCTCCGCACTGAGCAGTTCCAAGGTTGAAGCTCGATACAGGCTGAGGTTCTTCACCTTGAAGTTGAGATCAGACCTAACAAGCCTTGGCATATCGGGTTTGGGCCAACTCGCAACCGAGTTGTGGTTGTGGACTGGATCCTGGACGGTGGCATTGGTGATCTTGACCCCAAAGCGAATTGCCAACTCAGCAAAGTTATTGCCATATTTCTGCTGTTCGGTTTCACCCAGGATCAGCAGACCACCACCCGAAAGCACAAACTCCTCAAGAGCCAAGATCTCAGCATCGGTGAGCTTCGGAGAGCCGTAG
>CAXNHX010000042.1:0-7996 GCA_964202305.1 Aquiluna sp. | reverse complement strand
TCGTGCTCGATTCTAAAGTTTTTCATGGACTTAGCCTCTCACTTTCTTGGGTCGAATTTAACTCGGTGGAGACCCGTTTTCTGTGTCCCATCAGCCACCAGAGAATCCCCAGTGAGGCAAATGCTAACGACACAGTCAGGGCCAGGCTTAGAGTGCCCATGGAAATTAGGGCCACCCCAAATAGCAAGGGAGCAAACGCCAATAGAACTTTCGACGCAGCCATGATGTAACCCTGCCGCTGTCCATAATTCTGGGAGCCAAAGATGTAAAGAGGGAGCACTCCGCCGGCTACCGTGAGAAATCCAGACCCCATGCCGTGCAGGAAGACAAACAGGAAGATTCCCTGTTGGCCAAGCAGGATCCAGGCCAGCACCCCAAGGGGGTGCAGGGTCAAAGCCGCCACCGCAACTCTTACCGGCGTGAAGAGATTTGGCAAAACAACCTGCAATATCCTTGCCAACACCTGACCCGGACCAAGCAGGGTGGCGGCAATTAGGGCAGTGGTTGCTGGCGTGCCACCGGATTCGAGCAGTTTTGGCAAATGTGTCCCTAACGCCACCTGGATGAATCCACCCAGCGCAAAGAGCAATCCCATCAGAATGATTAGCGTCATCGAACCGCGGACCATTGCGACACTGCCGGCATTCCTGACTGCGCGACGTTCACGTCGTGCTGACTTCTGATACCCCGGCAGCGCAAGGTGCAAGGGAAGCCCAAGGACAATGTGAACTGCAGCCCAGAACAACAAGGCCTGCTGCCAGCTCGAAGTTTCTGTTATCCACGCTGTCAGTGGCCAGCCGATTGTGCTGGCAAATCCGGCAATTAGTGTGATTCCAGCGATGGTTTGCCTGGAGTGCTCGCCCTGAATCTCTACCACTGCTGCGAACGCTGCATCGTAAAGACCCGCTGCCATTGCAAACCCCAGGATTAGCCAGGCCAGCAGTAAGGTCCATGGATCGCTCGCTGCACTCATGACCACCAGGCCTATTGCAAAAACAATGCTTGAGAGCGGCAAAACCATGCGACCCCCGTAGTGGTCGATCAACTTTCCAAGTCTTGGCCCGAGGAAGGCAGAGATCATCGACGCCGCGGCCAGAAAGATAAAATATTGTTGGAATGAGATTCCAACGCTCTGGCTCATCGGGACAGCCAGTACCGCGGGCAGGTAGTAAGACGAGGCATATCCCAACGTTTGAGTAAGCCCCAGCTGCGTCACCAGTCGAATGCTGTGCTTGCTCACAGGGCAAAGCTATCTGGTGATCGGGCTGCAGGATTGCAAAGAGTTTTCCTGTCGGTAAACATCTGGCGCGTGTTGTTCGCCGAGACTTAAAGTTCCTGCCATACCTTCTCAAGGTGATTGATAAGTCCTATCCCGTAACCAAGCTTGCCAATTTTCGCGATCTCGGCGGGATTCAGCTTGGTGCCGGTGAGCTCTCTGCGAACACGTTGTTTCGCTCCGATGACCTTTCAACTATCGACGAGGCTGAGGCAAATCGTGTCGCCGAACACGGAATCAGGTTGATTGTCGACTTTCGCTCTAAGTCTGAAGCTGAGGCCATCGGCAGGGGGCCGCTTGGTGACCATCCAATCGAATACCTAAATCTTCCCCTGTTGGACTTCACCAAGGACGATCACAATCTTGGACAGCAAATCGAACAGGTCAGCTTCACTAACCAAATGCTGGGGGCTTGGTATGCGAAGGTCTTCGTGAATGCCGCTCCAATGATCGTGGAGGGACTTCAGGCCATTGCTGAGGCTCAGGGTCCCGCCGTCTTTCACTGCGCTATCGGCAAGGATCGAACTGGGATTTTTGCGGCAAGCGTTCTTACTTTGATGGGCGCAACTCGTGAGGAGGTCGTACGTGACTTCACGCTCACGGAGGAGCGTTTGCCTCAGATACTTGCTCGACTCAGCGTTTCACAACCGTTCTGGTCTGAAGACGTAATAGTCAAGTCGGGAGCTCTGGTGCGGGCCGAGGCTGAGGCGATGCATGCCATGTTTGACAACCTGAGCGCATCCGGACTGACGGTGACAGAGGTTCTGGAGGGCGCTGGGGCGAATCAGGAACTGGTCAACAAACTAGTTTCTAAGCACCTAGCGCAGTAGGTGAGGGAGGGCGTCGGTCGCTCTCTCCAACACGAGATCTGCGCCAACCGATTCAAAGTCAGCCGAGTTGTGTGCTCCAGTTAGTACTCCAATGGATAGGCCCGCCCCAAAGCTTTTTGCGGTTTCGATGTCGGTAGCGGTATCGCCAAGAACGGCCACGAGTTTGGGGTCTTCCACACCAAGCTTTTGCGCGCTGAGACGAATCATGGCTGGGGAAGGTCGACCGGCTCCCGCCTCTTGGGGCGTCACACTCACATCGATGAGCCCCTCCAGTGCGTGACTGCCGATTATTTGGTTCAGTGTGTCTCGATTGAACCCGGTGTTGAGGGCAATCTTTATTCCGTTCGTGCGAAGCATCGCAAACATCTGCTCGATACCAGGAAACAATCGAGTCTCCTTGAGTCGAAGTAGGTACTCGCGCTGAAAGCGATCTGCACATGCCTCCGCGAGGCGCTGATCGCCCAGCAGGGCGAAGAACACTTCAATTTTGGACTGGCCCATTGTCTTTTGCGCAAAGTCAGTAAATGCTTCGCGCTTTTGCTCCCACACTTCGGGCACTACTGCCTCAAATGCTGCCTCGAAGGAGCGAATCACAACGCCGTCGTCGCTCAGGATAGTCCCAGCGACATCAAATACCGCAAGCCTAAACACCGAGTAGCTCACTCACTGATCGCTCTGCAATGGCGGGGGAGAGAGTGTTTCCCCGGCCACCCGGCCCGGTCACTACCATGACTCGATCAGACACTTTTTCGCGCACGCAGATGTCACCGGTGGTGTTCTGGCTATAGACACCGGTCCAACGGGTTAGAACGTGAGGGGCCTTAGAGCCGAATATGGCCTCAATCTCTTCGGTGAGATAGTGGTAAGCGTCCTCACGCATCTCATGAGGGAAGGGCTCCTGATACACATGGGTATCACCAATGGTCAGCGTGCCATCGACGCGTTGTTGTAGCAACAGCTGCATCGTTAGCTCCTCAACAATTCGCCGTGGGGGTTCCAAGGCTTCCAAGGCCTTTCCCTTGTAACCGGGGTAATAGCGCAGGGAATCTGCGTTCGCCACGGAGGTTGTGACTAGTACTCCCGGGTCAGCGAGTCGCGCCATCTGAAGGTGCACTTTTCTCAGCGGAGCGGCTCTCAGTACTTCTGGAAACAGGGTGCTGTGATCAGCGCCTGGAACGACGAACGCCAAGTCGCCGTGTATCTCAGATCCATGCCGATCTGTGAGCACAATGTCCTCTTGCTCCTCAATCTTGACAATTTCGGTATTTGGCAAAAAGCGGAAGTCGGGGTTTTGGCTCATGATTGCGCGCATCTCCGTGAGAACTGTCTCAGGTTCAACAGCGGCATCTTGGCCGCAGTAGAGGCCTCCAGCAATCGCACCTCTCAGGGCAGGGTTGATCTCTCTTGCCTCATTGCGATCCAAGAGTCGCCACTCTCTGGATCCGGCATCGGGATAGCGAGCTACCTCGGCCATCACCGAAAGCTCCTGGTCTGTTTTTGCGACCATGATCGATCCACATGCTCGGAAGGTGAGCTCCGCATGCTCGATAGAGATCTCGGACCAAAGCTCCCGAGCCCTGAGCGCATGCTCCAACTCAGCCCCAGCAGCTCTGCCGCCTACAGCAATCATTCCGAAGTTGCGCACCGAAGCACTCACGGGGTAGGCATCCCTCTCGATGAGCGTGACTCGGTGGCCTGCTTTTAGACTGAAATATGCGTGCATGGTGCCGAAGATTCCCGCACCTATGACCAGTACATGTGCCACTGCATCTCCTAAATGACTTGCTTGCGAACGTAGCCCGCAAGGATTTCGATAGCGTAAACCACCACAAAAATGGAAAGGATGATTGCCGCGGTGGAATCAAAGGCGAGGACCTTCATGGAATTGAACAACAGGAATCCAATTCCGCCTCCGCCAACGATTCCCAAGATGGCACTGGAGCGAATGTTTATGTCGAACGTGTAGAGCAGCTGACCAATCAGCGCTGGCATCACCTGCGGAACCACCGACACGAACAACTCTTGGAAACGTGTAGCGCCAGTCGCGGTCACGGCTTCTCGCGGAGCAGGGTCAATTTCTTCGATTGAGTCTGCGATTAGCTTGGCGAGGAAACCGGCTGTACCAATTGAGAGTGCGAAGATTCCAGGCACTGGACCAAGACCCATTGCTGCAACGAAGATGATTGCCAAGATCAGTTCGGGAATGCCTCGAATGAAAACCAATAGGACTCGTGTCAGGCCATAGACGAAGCGATTTACCGAGACGTTCACGGCTGCCAAAAAGCCCAAAGGAATACTCAGTAGCGAACCTAGAACAGTTGACACGGCGGCAATTGCCAAGGTTTCCACCATGCCGGCAACGATCTGTGGACCGGCTGAGACAAAGTCTGGCGGAATCATGCGTCCGATGAAGATAAAGATGTCGAAGAATGAGAGCAACAGTTCGAAGAAGTCCACCTGCACAGCGATGAAGCCTGCAATTATGAGACCGCCAAAAAAGTATCCGTAGCCAGTTGAAACGACTCGCTTAGTTGTCCATGGAGGCAAAATCTTTGGGTTGTGCCGCTTGGGTTTGGGTTCGTCACCACGCTCGAGAGACTTGAAGCTAAAGAGTTTCTTACCACCCGGTAGGTTGCCGCTTTCACCACTGAGAAGTGTTGATCGCACGGCCGCTGAGAGTATCTCCATGCCAAGAATAAAAACGAAAATCACAAAGACCACGCCCAGGGCCTCGGAGTAGGCAAGTTGTCCAAGAGTTTCCTTGAGCAGCAGTCCGACCCCGCCAGCGCCGACTAGGCCAAGCACTGTGCTGGAGCGCAAGTTGATGTCGAGCCTGAATAGCGCTATCGAAATGAAAGCGGGGGTGATCTGAGGAATGATCGTGGTCACGATAGTTTGTAGGCTCGTCGCTCCTACGGATGTGACTGCCTCACGCGGTTGCTTCTCGGTTTGCTCAATTGCATCTGCCAGCAGTTTGGCCACCATTCCGATGGAGTGGAATGCCAGGGCCAGAATTCCCGGCAGCGGTCCAATGCTCAGCGCTCTCACAAAGATCAGTGCAAACACCAGATCTGGGACCGCACGGGTGAAGACAATAACTCCTCGAGCCACCGCATACACCGCCGGGTGCGGGGTGGTGTTGCGAGCAGCGAGGAAAGCCAGTGGGACCGACAGAATCAGAGCGATGAATGTTCCTAGCACCGCCATCCAGAACGTCTCTAGAGTCAGCGCAATTGCCCTGTCCAGAACATCGAAGTTCGCGGGCAACATGTAGTCGACGAGATTGGCAATGTCCTGCACGCCGCCAAAGACTCGCAGCAAATCCATATCAACGAAGATCCACGCCCAGATTGCCAACAGGCTAAAAGCACTAATGGTAGAACGAGTGACGATTGCGGGCTTAGTCGCTTTAGGGGTCAGCCGACTCGTCCCACCTGGATAACTAGTCTGCATTTTTTAGCATCTCTAGTTTGTGAATGCTTTCTGCGGCCAGCTTCGCTGGGTCCTCTCCCTCTGGCGCGACTCTTTGGTAAACCTCCATGACCTTCTTTTTACCAATTTTCTTTGGAGCATCATCAAGGACAACCTCGCCATCGCGCAGCCCGACGATTCGATCCGCCCAACCAAGTGCAAGTTCAACCTGGTGAAGGGTGACGACGACGGTGAGCGCCTCTTCTTTAGCAATCCTCAGCATGATGTCCATGACTTGTGCGCTGGACTCTGGATCCAGGGATGCTACCGGTTCGTCCGCGAGCATGATGGAGGGCTCCTGCATTAGCGATCTTGCGATTGCCGTGCGCTGCATCTGGCCACCAGACAGAGTGTCCGCACGCTGGAATGCATAGTCAGCGAGACCCACGCGATCTAGATGCTCGAGAGCGCGCTTGCGAAGCTCGAGCGGGTAGCTTGCAACTCCAAAACGCGGTCCACGAAGCGAGCCCAAAGCTCCACTCAGCACGTTCTCGATAGCCGTGATGCGACCAACCAATCCAAACTGCTGAAAAATGAATCCAACCTGATGGCGAACAGCGCGAAGCTGCTGCTTGTCAGCAGCGTTGACGTGAGTCCCTAGAACATAAATGTCACCGCTGGTGGGGGAAGTGAGACCGTTAAGGTGTCGCATCAAAGTGGACTTGCCGCTGCCGGACAATCCAATCAGTGCCATCATCTGGCCTTTTGGGACCTCAAGTGAAACGTTTTTTAGGGCGACGGTGCCTGTCTCAAACTTCTTCGTCAGGTTTTCTACTTTGATTACTATCTCGCTCAACATGACCTCTTCTTGTGGTGAAACCGGGGATCAGTCCTGGAACTGATCCCCGGTTTGGATGATTGTTAGAGGATTACTGGCACTTTGAAGAGCCGGTAACCTCACAGACCTTGCGGACACCGTCGTAGAAGCTGTCTGGCTTGGATACGTATCCCCAGACCTTCTCGTCAGTTAGTCCACAGTTCTCCACCGAGTCACAAATGCCGGAGGCCACAAGAGCGTCAACGTTTGCTTCCTGAGTGATGATGCGAGCAATTTCGTCCTTCAGGGTCTGTGGAAGACCGGCCTGCATTGCTAGTGGGGAGCCTGCGATTACCTCAGACTTCCAAACGATCTTCAGGTCGCCCTCTTCGATGTCGCCAGACTCAATCAGGTTCTTGTCGATCATTGCGTCGAATGCGAAGCCTGCATCGCAGTCACCGTTTGCAACTGCTAGAGCAGAAGCGTCGTGACCGCCAGCGAATACTGGGGTGATGCCGGTCTCTGGGTCGATGCCAGCAGAAAGTAGACCCTCAGATGGGTATAGGTAACCTGAGGTGGAGGCCGGGTCAACGAAGCAGACGATCTTTCCTGCAAGGTCCGCCATTTCGTTGATCTCAGCGTTGTCGCCCTGGGTTACTAGGTAGGACTGGTAGCCAGGCTCAATGTCTGGGCCATCGGTCATAACACCGGCAACCTCTAGCTCTGCGCCGCGGAACCCAGCTAGAACGTAGGAGAACGGTCCGTACTGAGCCAGGTCAACACGACCAGAAACCTGGCCCTCGATGATTCCGGCGTAGTCGGTGGCTTGGAAGAACTCGATCTCAAGGCCCAGTTCCTGCTTCAAAACTTCGAGAATCTTCTCGTAGCTCTCAACGAGTGAGCTTGACTCCTCGGATGGTACTGCGCCGAAGGTCAACTTCTCTGGCCAGCCGGTGGTGTCCACGCCAGCTGGAGACAGTGGAGCAGTCTCGGATGTAGCTGGTGCACTGGTTGCAGACTCGGTTGTTTCGGTGGTTGCTGTGGTGGCACAACCAGAGAGCGCGAGGGCCGTTGCCGCTGCCGCTCCAAGGCCGATAATTCTTTTCACACTTGAATACATGTTTGCTTTCTCTCTCATATGTTTTCGAGCGCGGGAGTCCCCGCAGCTGAGAAAGTAGGTTCAAACACCAAACAAGGGAACGACTAATGGTGAAGCGTTAGAGAAGTTTTGGCTTCGATCCATTCACTCGCGCTACCTTCGGTTTACCCCTCGGTAAGTTTCAGTTGCTCCGCGTTAATCTGGCCCTGCTTGCGGTAAAGATCGAGCTTCTGTCTGGTGTCCTGAATGTCGAGATTGCGCATGGTTAGCTGGCCAACTCGGTCGGCAGGACCAAACGCTTCATCCTGGTTTCGCTCCATGGAGAGCTTCTCGGGGTGGTAGCTGAAGTTCTCCCCTTGAGTATTCATGATCGTGTAGTCATCGCCGCGGCGCAGCTTCAAGGTAACTGTTCCGGTCACTGCAGAGGCAACCCAGCGCATCAGGGACTCGCGCAACATCAGGGTTTGCGGGTCAAGCCAGCGCCCCTCATACAGAAGCCTTCCCATGCGTCGACCCTCGTTGTGATAGGCGGCGATGGTGTCCTCGTTGTGGATGGCGCTAAG
>CAXNHX010000041.1:0-8179 GCA_964202305.1 Aquiluna sp. | reverse complement strand
TGCGGCTTATCGCCACGCCAAGCCAGAGGAATCTCAATGAGCTCAGTGCAGAATCCAAGCGAGATCCTCGCTCAATTGGATGACGCTCAGCAGGCTGCGGTGACAAATCTGAAGGGGCCACTGGCAATTATTGCCGGGGCTGGAAGCGGTAAGACTAGAACCATCTCCCATCGAATTGCCTACGGCATCGCTACAGGTGAGTATGCGGAGAGTCGTGTGCTCGCTCTTACCTATACCAACAGGGCGGCCGCGGAGCTGCGCTCTCGACTTCGCCTGCTGGGAGCTCCTCTGGTGCAGGTGCGAACTTTCCACGCGGCAGCACTGGCTCAGTTGCAATTCTTTTGGCCTCAGTTGACCGAGTCGATGGCTCCGAAGCTTGTCACTCAAAAAGCCTCAATGGTGAATGAGGTGCTGGATGGCATGAGCATTCGTGTCTCCGAGCAGGAGCGTTTGGCGCTTCAGGCGGAGATCGAATTTTTGCGCTACGCCATGCTCGATGTTGACAGTTACGAGACTCTTGAGCGTCCAAGACTCTCTCTAAACGCAGCTCGGTTCATGGACTTCTTCAAGCGCTACGAGCAGTTTAAGCAGCAGAAACGTATCGTGGATTGGGAGGATGCAATCCTGTTGACCTGCGGACTGCTGCGCAATGAAACTCGAATGCTCTCTCATGTCCAGCAGCAGTATCGCTACTTCACCGTCGACGAGTACCAGGACATATCGCCCTTGCAGCAGTCGCTGCTGGAGACTTGGCTGGGGGAGCGAGATGAATTGTGCGTGGTGGGGGATCCCAGGCAAACCATCTACAGCTTTGCGGGGGCTACCAGCAGTTATCTCACCGGCTTCTTGAATCGATTCCCCGATGCCAGCATCATCGAGTTGGACCGCAACTACCGCTCCTCGATGGAGATTGTGGAATTGGCGAACAAGATCGCTCCAGAGCTGCCTCTGACGAGCGTCCGTCAACTTAGTTCGAAGCCCAAGTCGGTTGCCTTCTCGAGCGCCAGTGCCGAAAGCGCCGCGGTGGCTAGCGAGATTCATGTGCTTAGCCAAACGCGTCCCCTCAGTTCGATTTCGGTGCTGGCCAGAACCAACTCCCAACTGTTGCCTCTCGAGAAAGAACTCCAGAAGCTCGGGATTGAGTCTCAGGTTCGAGGAAGCGGGCGCTTTTTTAGAAGGCCGGATGTGATGCAGGCCAACGCCGCCATTCGAGCGCTGAGGACTATGCAGACCCAAGAGCCGCTGTTCGTTGAAGTTTCTAAGATCCTCTCAGCGCTCGGATGGAGCTCACAACCTAAGAAAACTGAGAGCTGGGAAGCGCTGAACTGGTTCGTCGAAGTATTGGATGAGTTGGGAACACCGACCCTCGATGAGTACCTTCGAGAGCTAGATGATTGGGAGCGCTCAGGTCACGAACCCCAGCGTGAGGCGGTGACACTAGCCACCATTCATGGCACCAAGGGTTTGGAGTGGGAGAGTGTTTTCCTAGTTGGTGTGAATCAGGGGATATTCCCCATTGGCTATGCCCAGTCTGAAGCTGAGAAAGCAGAGGAGAGAAGGCTCTTTTACGTGGCAATCACCCGTGCGCAGTCGAATCTGCAGGTTTCCTACTCCAAGGAAAAAGGCCCCTCCGAGTTCATCTCACTGGTCGACAGCCGCAGTTAGCGGCTTCGAGCTCCAGCTGCTGCAGTTCCGAGGTTCGCAATAGCCTGCTGGCTCGAGGTTTTTGCTCTAAAGCGAGGCCATCAATCAGATTCAGGCTCAAACTCAGCGCAATTGATGCGGCGAATAAAACCAGAGCACTATCGGCCAGATCTCTATCTAATTGAGCGAGTTGTGGGGCGGCGGTGGCCCAATTGCTGTCACGGCGCAGGCGTGCCAATTCCAAACATGCCAGGCAGGGCGTGATTCCGGGCAGAACCAGATGGGACACCGTCGCACCCTCCTCGGAGTAAACGACTGAAATGTGAGGCACGTCCCTGGACATCCAGGGTGCGTATTGCCTGGGGTCCACCACATCATTCGCTATCAGAATTGCTACCTCAGCATGGTCATAGCTCTTGGTCATCCTCGAATGCAGTTCGATGCTGGTACGCGAAATCATTCGCCTCGCGGCCTTGGCTCTTTGGTTTCCCAGCTCACTCTGCGGGTAACCAAGCTCCAAAGTGTCGGTGGGTGCGACGGTGCTGTGATCAGAGGTAAAAATGCTTCCAATCCCGCTTGCGGCAAACCCACGGGTAAGCACCAGGCCAGTTCGATCAAGTCTTGAGATAAAGAGCTTCGAGGCAAGCCGCTTTCTAAGGGCTGCGGCTGGATCTTTATGATCCAGAAGGTAGAGCCGCATGATCTCGCTGAACTCGCGATGCACTCCCTCGGCGTCGAGCAGCGGCAGGAAAGAGCTTGTTCTGGAGATTAGTGGGGAGAGCCTTTCAACCAAACTCATGGTTTGCTCTTCGCCAGCCCGGGCCATCTTTGGCAACTGGCTGAGTTGACTCTCAGCAACACCGTGTTCGAGATACTCCAACACCCTGAGCTCAGGTTCAGAGAGGGACCCCAAGATGTACTTTGCGTTCGCACCGTATTGCCTGGTGTTCTCACTTAGCCAGAGTCTTGCTAACGAGGGGTTGATTTGGCGGACCATGCGCCAAAGAGTAAGTGGACTAGAAAAACTCGACTTTTACTTCTCCACAGTCCTAGCCCTCGAGTAATTTGCGCAGCTGAGCATCAAAGTCATCGCCGTCAGAGCCCAGTCTCGCGATCAACTGCTCGGGATTTCTGACCTCTGCCTCGGAGGGTAGCTGGTCGGGATGGGACCAAAGCGAATCACGTTTTTCAGCACCGAGCGAGATATCAACATTGGACCACATGGCCTTTGCCTCCCGACGCAGCTTCGGCTGGAGCTCAAGGCCGAGGAGGGTCTCAAATGTTTTTTCCAGCGCTCCCGAAGTTGCCCTGTGGCGGGCGAAGAGTTCTGAAATGGCTGCGAGCGAAGGCAGTCGCTTGCAGGCTAGTTCAGTGACAAAGTCGGCCCAGCCCTCAATTAATGCAAGCATCAACTCAATTCTGGCAAGCGCCGCCTCTTGTTCATCGGTGCGGTGGGTTACGAGCGACCCGGCTTGCATTAGCTGGTTGATCGACTCTTGATCGTTTGGGTCAATTGATTCTGCGAGGTTCTGAATTTGCTCCACATCAACCCTTAGTCCCGCTGCAAATTCGCGAACCTGGGTGACAATCTGATCGCTGAGCCACTTGTTTGAGGCGTAGAGCGAGACGAGGGCTAGCTCGCGAGTTGCAAGGTAGATCAGAACCTCAGACTTTGGAGTCGAGAGCTGGTCAATCAAGCTGGCAATGTTCTGCGCAACTAGCGAGGGTCGCCCGCTAATTGGGATGCCAATCTCTGAGCCCATAAGGGTTTGGCCAGAAAGCTTCCCTACTGCCTGCCCCAACTGCATTGCGAAGATCGAGGCTCCGGCGTTGGAGATGAAGCTCTTTGCCGGCCCAAGCATTTGACTGAGTTCCTCGGGCATTAGCTTGTCGAGGTTTTCGCTCAGTGCTTTGGACATGCTGTTTGCAACCGGCTCCGAGAGCTCGCGGTAGAGGGTCATTGCGTCCTGAACCCAGGCGGTCCTTGACAAAACCTTTAGCTCCGCCGAGGTCGAAAACTCGGTTGCTTCGTGCAGCCAGAGTTGAGCCATTTCGAAGGCGGGCTGGAGTTCCCGGGCTACAGCATCAGCTGGCTTCTGATCTTTCTTGGCCAGCTCCTCGGCTTGCCCCGAGGCTAGCTTCCAATTAACGGGCTCGTCGGTGCCCGAAAACATCGTCTGGAATTGGGAAAACATTTGGCCAAGAGAGCCCGGGTTTTGCCATAAACCTGCAATGCGCGATATGTCAGCTTCGGTTGCGCCATCACCCAGCATCTGACGCAGTAGCTTTTCCAGCTCGTCTTTGCCGCGATTATCTTCCAAATCACTGCCCTCCCGCTATGACGCTACCTTGCCCCTGACCGCCACGCCAGTAGCTGACACTCAGGGTTCTCCCATGTTCGCCGAGGGCGTTAGTTTCGTTGGTGGGTCTAAAGGTTGGGCAACCTAGCATTATGGCAATGACATTTTTCTCAGGACAATCAGGTCGCGGCGCTCGCTCACTTGCGGGCTGGGCAACGCTCAGTCTGTTCTTGATTGCGCTTGGTGGCGTATTCCTGTTGCCCACTGGTTTCGTGATTGAACGGCCTGGTCAGGTATTTAACGTGATGGGCGAGATAAACGAAAACCCCGTTATCTCAAGCGATGACCTTGAGGTTTATCCGTCCGAATCTCGATTTGATGTCACAACGGTGTCGCTGGTGGGAAACCGAGAGGTGACTCCGAACTGGGTTCAAGTGCTGGTGGCTTGGGCGGATCCTAAACAAATTGTCTTGCCGCTAGATGAGGTTTACCCGCCAAATCGCAGCACTGCGGAGATCAGAGCCGAATCGACAGCACAGATGGAGATTTCGCAGCAGGACGCAATCGCTGTGGCCCTGAAAGAACTTGGTTACGAAGTGCCCAGAAACCTCTACATCAGCTCGGTGCTCGAGGGAACTCCGGCATCCAAGTTGCTAATCGCTGGCGACTTGGTTTTCGAGGCTGGAGGAGTTACGGTCAGCACTTTCGAGGAACTGCGTTCCCAGATTCAACTTAGTGTTGGACAGCCGATGGTCATATCGGTCATCCGTGGCGGTTCATCGGTCGAGGTTGAAATCACACCAGAATTCCGGGACGACGCCTACGTTATCGGGACACTTATTGGTTACACGTACGAGTTTCCGGCAACCGTAAACCTTCAGCTGGGCGACGTGGGTGGTCCAAGTGGTGGGCTCATGTTTAGCCTTGGAATTATCGATGCTTTCACACCAGGTTCGCTGGCTGGCGACAATCACGTGGCTGGGACTGGAACCATCTCTCCTGGTGGTGAGGTAGGTGCCATCGGAGGAATTGGTCTCAAGATGATTGCCGCAAAAGATTCAGGCGCAACGTTGTTTTTAGCACCGTATGGAAACTGTGACGAGGTAATTGGGGCCATCCCAAGTGGCCTAAGTGTGGTTGCAGTGAGAGACTTGTCAGAAGCAAAAAGCGCGGTGGAGGCACTGGCCACGGGTCAGAGCCTGCCCGCTCTCGGATGCACAAACTAGGAGATAGCAAGTGACACAACCGGTAGCAGCAGGTAACAGAAGAGTTTCCCCACTCTCAATCGCCCTGGGTATTTTGGGTGCGATCGTCTTCGTTCTGTTCAGTGCGGCAGGTGTTTACACTGACTGGCTCTGGTTCGACAACCTTGGCTACGAGGTGGTCTTCATCACCGAAATCGTCGGTCAAGTTGTCGCTTTTCTAACCGGATTTGCCATTATGGCCGCAGTGGTCTCCATTGGTCTCACTCTGGCTTGGCGCACTCGTCCTATCTACCTGAAGATGCCGGATGAGTCACCCTTCGCGGCGTATCAGCAGTTGCTGGAAGGTCTTCGCAAGGTTGTGATGTTTGGTACCCCCGCGGTCGTTGGCGTGTTCGGTGGACTAGTCACGGCGCGTGAGTGGCAGACTGCTGCTTTATGGCTCAATGGCGGGGACTTTGGAACTACCGATGCCCACTTCGGCCTGGATGCCGGCTTCTTTGTTTTTGATCTGCCCTTCTATGTTTTCGCTACCGGCTACGTATCGGGAGCGATCTTGCTTGCAGCCTTAATCAACGGCGCTGTTCATCTGATTTACGGTGGAATTCGTTTCACTGGCAGAGACGTCAAGGTTTCCAAGCCCGCGAGAATTCAGCTGGCAATTCTGGTCTCTGTCTATCTTGCGGTTCAGGGTGCCAGCCTTTGGCTGGACCAGTATTCGACGGCTGTAACGTCGGGCTCACTGTTCACCGGTGTGAACTACACAGATGCCAACGCGGTGATTCCAGGTCTGCAAATCCTGGCTCTAATTTCACTCGCCGTGGCAGCCGCCTTCTTAATTACGGCTTTTATCGGGCAGTGGCGACTTTCAATTATTGCGACCGCGCTCATGGTTGTGAGCTCGCTTGTCTTAGGTGGTTTATACCCGTGGATCGTACAAACCTTCCAGGTGGTTCCGAACGAGCGAACGCTGGAAGCGCCATACCTGCAGCGAAACATCGAGGCCACTAGAACGGCCTACGGACTAAACAACGTTGAGGTTGTGGAGTATGACGCCACGATCGTGGCTGAACCCGGTGCACTCCGAAACGATGCGAAGACCACCGCTTCAATTCGTATTTTGGACCCAGCTCTAGTTTCTGATGCCTTTAGGCAGCTCGAGCAGTACCGCCAGTACTACAGCTTCCCAAACCGCTTGCACGTTGGGCGCTATGAAATTGATGGTCAAGTTCAGGACACCGTAATCGCGGTTCGTGAGCTCAATCAGGCGGGTCTGGGAGAGTCCCAGTCCTGGTACAACTCGACCATTGTCTTCACTCACGGTTTTGGTATTGCTGCGGCTTATGGCAACAAGCGTGACAGCGAGGGCAAGCCGGTGTTCTTGCAGTCTGGTATTCCATCGGTAGGTGAGCTCGGTGAGTTCGAGCCTCGGGTTTACTTCGGCGCTAACTCACCGCAGTATTCGATTGTGGGCGCACCAGCTGGAGCGGAACCACTCGAGTTTGACTTCCCAGCAGGTGAGGACGGCATGCGCGAGACCTACACCACATTCTCGGGCGATGGTGGCCCTTCGGTGGGCAACATCTTCAACCGCATGGCTTTCGCACTGAAGTTCCAAAGTGAGCAAATCTTGCTCTCCGATGCAATTAACGCGGACTCTCAGATTCTTTACAACAGAACCCCGGCAGAGCGCATCGCTGAGGTTGCACCTTTCCTAACGATTGATTCGGAGATTTATCCGGCAGTGGTCGATGGCCGCATCAAGTGGATCGTGGATGGTTACACCACCACATCAAATTATCCCTACTCAAATCTTGAAGCTTTCAACCTGTCGATTTTGGACTCTTCCTCTGAGACCTTCAACCGTCAGACCGGCGAGATCAACTACATCAAGAATTCAGTCAAGGCCACCGTCGATGCATACGATGGCAAGGTCGAGCTGTACCAGTGGAATGAGGAGGATCCAATTCTTCAGGCCTGGATGAAGGTCTTCCCAGACACCATCCAGCCCAAGTCCGCAATCAGCGGTGAGCTGATGTCGCACATCAGGTATCCAAGTGACCTTTTCAAGATGCAGCGCTCAGTTCTGGGTCGATACCACGTTAGCGAAGCGGGTGCTTTCTACTCTCAGCAGGACGCTTGGATGACTCCAAACGATCCTGTCGGGGGAACTGGTCTTGGAACTCTCCAGCCTCCCTACTACCTGACCATGCAGGCTCCAGGTCAGACCGAGAGCGCATTCTCCATCTACTCGACCTTCATTCCGCAGTCCACCGGTGAAACCACTAGAAACGTACTAACCGGTTATCTGATTGCCAACGCGGATGCTGGGCGAGACGCGGGTGTGGCGGCTGAGAATTATGGCCAGCTAACCTTGCTGAACTTGCCAAGAGAGACCATCGTTCCAGGTCCTGGTCAGGTGCAGAACAACTTCAACGCGGACAGCAACGTTTCCTCGCTACTAAACATTCTTCGTCAGGGCTCCACTCGAGTCTTGAACGGAAACTTGCTGACCCTGCCAGTGGGTGGAGGTCTGCTTTACGTCCAGCCGGTCTACATCGAATCAACAGGTGAGACCAGCTATCCACTACTCCAGAAGATTCTTGTTGCCTTCGGTGACCAGATTGCCTTCGAGGACACACTAGAGCAGGCTCTCGATGCACTCTTTGGCGGTGACTCGGGAGCTGAGACTGGTGATGCTGCTGTCGTGCAGCCTGGAGAGTCTTCAGATGCTGACTCTGGAAATGTCGCGTTGGATGTTGCCCTGAATGCTGCCGCTAAAGCCCTCGCTGATAAGGAAGCAGCGCTCCGAGCAGGCGATTGGGACGCATTCGGAGAGGCAGATGAGCGCTTGGCAAGAGCTATTGAGGATGCCCTGGCAGCGCTGGACTAACCCCCAGCAAACCTGCTAGAGTTTGAACTTCGCCGCGGGGTGGAGCAGTTCGGTAGCTCGCCGGGCTCATAACCCGGAGGTCGTAGGTTCAAATCCTGCCCCCGCAACCAATTCCCCTCCCAGCTTTTTGCTGGGAGGGG
>CAXNHX010000040.1:0-8284 GCA_964202305.1 Aquiluna sp. | reverse complement strand
CTTGGCGGCGTATTGCAGGTTGGTATCGGCATTCTCTCGGGCGTCGTTGGTTTCATCATCGTCGTAATCCTGACGCTCTATTTCATGACCGCTCTCGAGTCGATGAAGAACTACCTTGCTCTGCTAACTTCCGCTTCGAAGCGCGAGCGTTTTCGCAAGCTCACCGACCAGATATCCCTCTCCGTGGGTCGTTGGGTTATGGGGCAGTTCTCGGTTGCTCTAGTTCACGGCTTAGCCTTGTTCGTTTTCCTAACCATCATCGGTTCGCCCTTCTCACTGCTGCTTGCGCTCGTTGCCTTCGCTCTCGCGCTCATCCCATTGGTTGGACCAGTGTCGGCGGCTGCCGTCGTTGTTGGAGTCACGTTCCTATCGGGCTCAAATGCCACTTTGATAGCTCTTATTTACTACCTGGTCTACCTCCAGATTGAGGCCTACCTAATAAGCCCAAGGGTTATGAAGCGGGCCGTTTCCATCCCAGCAGCACTTGTAGTGATTGCAGCGCTCATGGGTGGAACCCTCATGGGTGTCTTGGGAGCGCTAATTGCGATTCCGGTTGCAGCCTCAGTGCTGCTGATTGTTCGTGAGGTTTGGATGCCTCACCAGCAGCTGCGCTAATACTCGGTAGGCAGCGGACTTGATCCGGGCAGCACGGTCTGCACGATGGCGTCCAGCACCCGATAAGTTGCCTTCTCCCCCACCCACAAATGCTTCTCGCCATCAAAAGCCAGCACCTTGGCTCCAGGAACCACGGCAAAGCGCTCTGCAGCAGCCTCTGGAACCAGGTAATCATCGAGTTCTGGAACAAATGCCACCAGAGGCCTAGCAAACACATTCCAACGCCTCAGATCGTCGTCTGTGGCGCGATGCAGCGGTGGCGAGAGCAGGATTGCCCCGGCAATGTCGTGATCGGGTCCGTATTTGATGGCAAGTTCGGTGCCAAACGACCAACCAACGAGCCAAGGATTTTCGAACCCTCGCGATTTGGCAAACGCAACCGCAGCTGCCCCGTCAAACCGCTCGAGCCCACCCCCATCAAAGCTGCCCGTGGAGATTCCCCTCGGTGATGAAGTCCCGCGGGTATTGAATCTCAAGACTCCCAAGCCCGCGAGGTGAGGCAATCGGTTCGCAGCCTTGCGCAGAATGTGTGAATCCATGAATCCCCCCGCGGTTGGAAGGGGATGGAGGGTAATCAGCAGCTGCTTTGTTTCTCCCTCTGGGAGAGCTAACTCCCCAACCAGAATTTGACCATCCTCGGTATGGAGTTCGATCTCTTCGCGGATGGATGGGAGTTCAGTGTTTGAAGAGATGAGCGTCACAGCAGCATCCCGTCGAAGAGTTTCCAGCAGTGATTGTGGAAGTGGCGACGGGTCTGAACCCCGCGGTGCAGGTCCCATGCGACGGTGTGCTGGACTCCGGGTTCGATGCTGATCAAACACACCGGGCAGATCCAAACCTTGCCAGTCTCGGCATTTTGCCCGGTGGTCTGCTGAACCTGAAACTCGACTCCGCGCTTTAGCTCGGTGTGGGGCAGGGACGTTTTCAACCGCGAGAGATCTAGCTCAGTGATGTCTTGTTGGGGTTGACCCCTGCGCTTTTTGCCCTTGCGCATTAGTACCAGTTGTGCTCGTCAGAGTGAGCGAGGGCAGCACAAGGGGACTTGTAGCGGCCATCGATGTAGCGCATGCCCCAGCGAATCTGAGTCTCGGGATTGGTTTGCCAGTCGGCACCAGCCGAAGCCATCTTGCTGGCGGGAAGCGACTGCGGGATACCGTATGCACCCGAAGACTTATTCAGCGCATTCCAGCGCCAGTTACTCTCGCGCTCCCACAACTTCACAAGACATGAGTACTGGGTGAAGTCCCAGCCATACTCTTCGACCTGCCTGAGGGCAAAATATTTCGCGGTGTCCGGGCTGGGGTAAGGGGCCAACTGCACAAACAACTTGGTTTTGCTTGGTCCATTTACGAGTTCAAAGCCGCCTCGCTGGAAGCCGGTGCCCTCGACATCGATGATGTCCAGCGACTGAAACTCGGTGTCGACAACCTCAATCACCTGTGAGTTATCAGCGCTAGCCATGTTTCCGGAATAGGGGTCGATGGTGGTCACCATCACAAAAGCAGCAACGAAAATAAACCCAAGGCTTGGTAATAGCCTTGGGCGCTTTTGGCGCTGAACTGCGTATCTACCCAATGAGGAAACCTTTCCGACCTTTAAGCCTAGAGGCTAAGGCGGATTGCCACAATCAGCGCAGGGTGCGCTGACGATGAATGGCCCCCACCACAAGGGCCAGAAACTCATCCACCTGGCTGCGATCAAACCCAGATCCAGAGCGACCAAGCGACATGGTGCGGAGTTTGTAAGTCTCGGGAGCAGACACCTCGCCCCGCTTCACTGTGATCTGCCTAAACAACCCAGAGACAAGCTTGCGGCTGTAGCCATTGCGCTGCCTTCGGAAGCTCTCGGAGGGTTTCTTGTCCAGAACTGGACGAATGATGTTGAGCATCATCGTCAGCTCTCCAACCAGCGCTGCCCGGCCCTCCTTGGCCAAACGAGCCTTGATCTCGCGCTCGTCGAAGGTGTCCGCAACGCGAGCGAGTGCGTCGTCAACGGCGGGAATCTGATAGCCACCGGGAACTAAATCAAACTTCACGACCGCCAGCATTGCACTGGTAATCAGAATGCGGTTGGGGTTTTGGTACTGGGTTTTGACTCTCGCTAGCAACGCATCGACTTGCTCCCGGTCGTAGCCGAGTATGTCGGGTGCGTTGAGCGGAAAATTCATCAGAACGCCAACATGCTCATAAGGTAGCCCACGAAAGTAGAAGGCAAGAGTGAATCAATCCTGTCCAAAACCCCTCCGTGTCCCGGAAGAACATCCCCCATGTCCTTGACGTTCAAATCTCGCTTGATTAGGGATTCGCTCAAATCCCCCATGACCGAGCTAATCAAAATTGTCACTCCGAAGAGTAGACCAAAGGTCCAAGTACTTTCGGTTAACATCACAATAATTTGTCCCCCTACGAGCGCTCCAACTACCGAGGCAGCGAAACCCTCCCAGGTTTTCTTCGGGCTAATGCCGGGGGCAAACTTGGTTCGGCCAAAGAATCTGCCAATCAAATATCCGAAGGTATCGATAAAAACCACCGTGAGCACCAGACCCAAAACCCAAGCCGTGCCGTTGTCCCGCTCTATCAATCTCACGGCGAAACTAAGCAGTAGCGGGATGTAAACGAGCGTGAATGCAGTGCCACCGAAGTCGCGCAAGGTCTGCCTAGAGGACTGGTTCACCCCGTTTGAGAGCAGGTAACCAACCCGCCAAAACACCAGTAGCCCAAGGGAAACAATCAGCGATAACCACTGCCCAGTTGGGCCAAAAAAGTAAGTCAAAAAGACAATTGCAAGCGCAAAAAAACGTGCCGACGAGGGAACATGCCAACCGGCTGCTCTCATCGCCCTGGTGATTTCCCCGGTCCCAAGAAAAGCCGCGAGAGCCACCAGGGTGGTCAAGGCGAGTGGGTGAATCAAGCTCAGTAAGAAGACACCGCCCAAACTAAAGCCAACCGCCAGTCGCGGTCCAAGGGTTTTAGTTTTTGCGCTGTCCAACTAGACCTCGAGAAGCTCGGCTTCCTTGTTCTTTAGGGCCTCATCGATGCGATCGGTGTGACTCTTGGTAAGGGCCTCGAGTTCCTTCTCGGCTCTTTCAACCTCGTCCTCACCGGCTCCGCCGTCCTTCTTCAAAGCTTCCAAGTTCTCTTTGGCGGTGCGGCGAATGTTGCGCACTGAGACACGGCCGTGCTCCGCCTTGTCGCGAGTGAGCTTCACATACTCTTTGCGACGCTCCTCGGTTAGCTCGGGCAGGTTGATGCGAATTACGTTGCCATCGTTGTTGGGCTGAACCCCGAGGTTTGGCATGGCCATCAGAGCCTTCTCAATGGCCTGCAATGCGCTCTTGTCGTAGGGGTTGATCAAGATGGAGCGAGCCTCGGGGTTTTGAATAGCACCCAGCTGTCCCAGTGGGGTAGGGGTGCCGTAGTAGTCGACCAAAACCTTTTGGAACATGGCAGGGTTGGCTCTTCCGGTGCGGACCGAGGAAAAGTCTTCCTTGGTGGCCTCGACGGCCTTGTCCATCTTGTCTTTGGCCTCGGCCATAATCTCGCTAATCATTGCTATCTCCTACTTTGATTTATGGCCGGACGGCAGTGCCGACTGGCTGGCCCAACAGGGCCTCTGAAATCTGATCCATGCTGAACACGCGCATTGGCATCTTGTTGTCCATGCAGAGCGAGAACGCGGTTGCGTCTACAACTTTCAAACCTTTGACCAACGCTTCCTGGTAGCTGATCTCATCAAGCTTTACTGCACTGGGGTCCTTGCGGGGATCAGCCGAGTAGACGCCATCAACGCCATTCTTAGCGACTAGGACTTCCTCAGCGTGAATCTCCAGCGCGCGCTGCGCAGCAACGGTGTCGGTGGAGAAATAAGGAAGCCCAGCGCCAGCACCAAAGACCACAATTCGGCCTTTTTCTAGGTGCCGGATGGCGCGTAGTGGCAGGTATGGCTCTGCAACCTGAGCCATTGAGATCGCGGTCTGGACGCGAACATCTGCGCCAGCCTGCTCGATGAAGTCTTGAAGGGCGAGGGCGTTCATAACGGTCCCCAACATGCCCATGTAGTCGGCTCGACCTCGATCCATGCCGCGATTGGAAAGTTCGGCTCCGCGGAAGAAGTTGCCACCACCCACAACAATGGCGATTTCTACCTCTTTTGAGGCGCTAGCGATGCTTTTTGCGATGCCGGCAACTACGTCTGGGTTTACCCCCAGTGAGCCGCCTCCAAAAGCCTCTCCCGAAATCTTTAGTAGGACTCTGCGCTTTTCGGACGCCACCTTGCACCTCCAGTGGGAATGGGCTCTAACCTCGAACAATACTAGGGCGCAAATAGCAAAACGGGCCCGGGGTTACCCCGAGCCCGTGAAGCTTTTTGAACTTAGTTACCTACGCGCAGGCGAACGAAGCCAGTTAGCTTCAATCCCGCCGCTGCAGCAACCTGAGCTACGGACTGCTTAGCGTCCTTAGCGAAGGCCTGGTCTAGTAGGCAAACCTCTTTGAAGAAGCCGGTAACGCGACCCTCGACGATCTTCTCGAGTGCAGCCTCTGGCTTGCCCTCGTTACGAGCGGTCTCGGTAGCGATCTCGCGCTCCTTAGCAACAACCTCAGCTGGCACCTCGTCGCGAGACAGGTACTTCGGGTTGAAAGCTGCAATGTGAACTGCGATGTCGTGAGCGGTGTCTGCGTCAGCACCCTCGTAACCCAATAGAACTCCAACCTGTGGAGGTAGGTCACGGCTGGTGCGGTGCATGTAGGCGTCGATAGCGGAGGCTGAAACAACCTCAACCTTGCGAAGCTCGACCTTCTCGCCCATGATGGCGGCCTTGTCAACAATGGCGTCAGAAACGCTCTGTCCACCAAGGTTTGCAGCCAAGCCAGCCTCAACACTCTCGGCACCCGCAGCGGCTACTGCATCAGCAACCTGCTCTGCAAGAGCAACGAAGTTCTCAGCCTTAGCAACGAAGTCAGTCTCACAAGCCAGCTCGATAAGAGTGCCCTTGCCGCCTGATACGCGTGCTACGACCAAACCGTTTGAGGTGGTGCGGCCCTCACGCTTTGAAACGCCCTTTAGGCCCTTCAAACGAAGGAGCTCGAACGCCTTCTCGATGTCGCCATTGGCCTCATCTAGAGCGCTCTTGCAGTCCATCATGCCGGCGCCGGACTTCTCGCGAAGCGCCTTTACGTCTGCTGCGGTGTAGTTAGCCATGCTTACGCATCCTTCTCTTCGGTCTTTGCCTCTTCAGTTACAACTTCCTCGGCTACTGGAGCCTCAGCTGCTGGAGCCTCGGTCGCTGCTGCGCCCTGCTCTAGAAGCTCGCGCTCCCACTCAGCTAGTGGCTCAGCCTCAGCTGCACCACCAGAGTGGCGCGCGATCATGCCATCTGCTGCAGCGTCCGCAATGACTCTGGTTAGTAGCTCGATGGCGCGAATAGCGTCATCGTTGCCTGGAATACCGATCGTGACGTCATCTGGGTCACAGTTGGTGTCCAAAATTGCGATTACTGGAATACCAAGTTTCTTAGCCTCGGTGATTGCCAGGTGCTCCTTGTTGGTGTCTACCACCCAGATAGCACTTGGAGTCTTAGTCATGTTGCGAATACCACCAAGTGACTTCTCGAGCTTGTCGCGCTCGCGACGGAACATTAGAAGTTCCTTCTTGGTGTAGTTGGTCTTTGAGGTGTCGTTGAGGTCCATGGCCTCAAGTTCCTTCATGCGAGCAATTCGCTTGTTCACAGTGTTGAAGTTGGTCAACAGACCACCTAGCCAACGCTGGTTGATGAAGGGCTGACCCACGCGAAGAGCTTCGCTTGAAACAACCTCCTGGGCCTGCTTCTTGGTTCCAACGAACATGATCGAGCCACCGTTGGCGACTAGGTCGCGAACGTAGTTGTAGGCCTGGTCAATTAGCTCTACCGACTGCTGAAGGTCGATGATGTAGATGCCCGAGCGGTCGGTCAGAATGTACTTTTTCATCTTTGGGTTCCACCTCTTGGTCTGGTGACCGAAGTGAACTCCCGCGTCCAAAAGTTGACGCATTGTGATACTGGCCAAAATGGCTCTCCTTTGGGCACACAAAAGTGCCCGCTCAGTTTCATGGCTTTACCGGTTGGTAACTCCCCTGGCATTCCCTACCAAAACACCCAACTAGTTGGGACTGAAGTTTTCGTATTTGTTGGAACACGCGAATTCGACCCGAGACAAGCCCGAGCCGTCCTTTGAGCATACCAGCCCAACCCTGGCTTATCCACCTGTTTTTTCTCTGCCAAAGCGAACAATCACTAAACGGAAAACCATCGGAGCATGACAAAACTAATTGCGCTCCTAGCCCTACTTTTTGCCGCAGCAGCCCCAGCCCCTGAGATCATTGCCAAGCCCGTACCCTTCACGAAAGCCCAAGTCGAGAACCACTTTCGAGCACCTTTATGGGAATGGGGTCCAGGTCACAGAGGCATTGACATTGCGATCAATTCATCAAGTCCGATCGTGGCACCCTTTGACGGGACCGTCTTCTTCACGGGCGAGGTTGTCAATCGCCAAGTCGTCACACTAATGTCTGCCAGCGGCCTGAAGGTGAGCTTTGAACCCGTCTGTGGTTTTCAGCCGGCTGGAACAAAAGTCAGCAAACAACAAACAATCGGGGTGCTCTGCGTCCCAGAAACAAACTACGAAATGCACTGCGAATCCTGCCTGCACTTTTCCATTAGAAACAGTTATGGCTATCTCAACCCGCTGCTTTTCTATGGGGAGCTCAAGCCCCCTGGTTTGACTCGCTAGGCGCGAGGGTGAGCCTGCTCGAATGATGCACGGAGCCGCTCTATCGAAACGTGGGTGTAGATCTGGGTCGTGCCTAAGGATGCGTGACCAAGAATCTCCTGCACGGCCCTGAGGTCCGCCCCGTGATCCAGCAAATGCGTTGCCGCAGAGTGGCGAAGAGTGTGAGGGCCGGCAGCACCGGTAGGAGTCTTTGCCAACTCGTTAGCAACCACCGAATAGAGCTGCCTCACGCCAACCTTCTTGCCTCGCGAATTCAGTAGCAGTGCATCCGATTGGCCAAGATCGACCTTGGGTCGTCCGGTTTTGATCCAGGCGTCAATGGCTCGCTGGGCTGAGATCCCATAGGGCAGCATGCGCTCCTTAGAACCCTTACCCATGACCCTCACTAAACGCCGAGAAAAGTCGATGTCGGAGACTTTTAGACCTGCCAGCTCACTAACTCGCATGCCAGTCGAATACAGCAGCTCAAACGCACACCAGCGCAGCAGCAGCGTCGGTTCTCCAGAACTCGCAGCCGCCTCCAGATCATTCAGGACCTGAGCAAGGGAACTTTCGGAAGCAACCTTGGGCAAGGTTCGATCGAGCTTGGGAGTCTTTAGTCGAATCCCAGGGTCATCCTTGATTAGATCTCGCTCGAAGAGCCAGCCGGTGAAGGCTCTCAGTGACGATGTCTTGCGAGCAAGCGTGCTCTTCGATGCCCCAGCCTCGGCTTGGGCATACAGCCAGTTTCGGAGAGTTTCTAGGCTCAAATCGGTCTTTGAAGTGCCTTGAAAATCTAGGTAGTCGGCTACGTCTGTGAGGTAAGCCTTCTGGGTGTTCTCGCTCGTACCTCTTGCAGAGAGCCACCGGCCAAACTGCGCAAGTTCGCGTGAGAGATCCATGCCACAAAGACTAACTTCGCT
>CAXNHX010000039.1:0-8762 GCA_964202305.1 Aquiluna sp. | reverse complement strand
ACGACCTCATCGATGCGAGCATCTGGACGGTCGGTCTTGTTCACAAGCAAGATCACCGGCAGCTTGGATTCAAGCGCCTTGCGCAAAACAAATCTGGTCTGTGGCAGTGGACCCTCAGAGGCGTCAACCAACAGCACAACGCCATCCACCATCGATAGACCGCGCTCAACCTCGCCACCGAAGTCAGCGTGACCCGGTGTGTCGATAACGTTCAAAATGATCGCCTCGCCCTTGGCCGCGGGACCTGAGTACGTGATAGCGGTGTTCTTAGCAAGGATCGTGATGCCCTTTTCTTTTTCAAGGTCACCTGAGTCCATAACGCGCTCGTCAACGGTGCCGTGGGAGGCAAACGAGCCGGTCTGACGCAACATTGCATCCACCAAAGTGGTCTTGCCGTGGTCAACGTGGGCAACGATGGCAATGTTGCGCAGCGAATTGTTTCTTAGGGTCATGAGAAGAAAGCGTTCCTTGATTGAGGGAAGCCCGATGGGCTCCCTCAAGTCTAGAGGCTTGAAGCCAAATTTCCCATGAACAGATTGGGTAGCCTATGGAATAAAAATACCCCCAGGGGTATTGTATGAATCATGAAACTAACACCTGCAAACAAGAAGATTTTAACTTTTATGGCATCAACCCCCGGTCGCTGGGCACGCATCAGCGCGGGGGCAACCTTTGCGGTGTTGGCCCTAACCCAGGGCGGTGCATCTTTGTTCTTGCTTATCCCAGCTGCCATGATGCTCACCACGGGAATCATGAACTACTGCCCTATGGGCCCGCTGTATGGTGAAACGGTCAAGTCTGGAGAGCTTCTGAAGAAGCTCCAGACCTACGACATGAAGTAATTAGCTTCTAGGTCGCAGTTCAGCAACCATTGGGCAAACAAAAGGATCCACATTGTTGCTCAAGCCCACCTTGTTCAGGTGCACCATGATTGCCATGTAGCTTCTTGCAAGGCCCATCTCCACCAGGGTGATGTTGTTCTCCTCGCAGAACTTCACAACGAGCTCATGTGTCTTTTTGAGGTTCGGCCTGGCCATCGATGGAAACAGGTGGTGCTCAACCTGATAGTTCAAGCCACCCATCAGGTTGTCCTTGAGCCAGGAGCCCTTCACGTTTCTGGAAGTCAGAACCTGGCGCGAGAAGAAGTCCAACTTGGAATCCTCTGCAACCAGCGGCATGCCCTTGTGGTTTGGTGCAAAGGCGGCGCCCATAAAGAAGCCAAAGGTCATCATCATGGTGAACCAGAGCGCTACGGCCCAAAATGGACCAAACATGATTGCAAAGACAACATAGGGAGCAAGCTGACGGATCATCATCAGGGAGAACTCGAGCAACCTAATGCTCAGCTTGCGATCCTTGCGAACAAGTCCCGCGAAGGAATCGAGTAGCAGGTCAAAACCGGTGAACAAAAGTAGTAGCGGAAACAGGTAACCCTGACGATCTGAGAACCAGCGCTCTATGCCCCGTTTTGATTCCTTTGACTCGGTCGTGAACGAGAGCACGCGAATTGCAATGTCGGGGTCTTGGCCGATCTGGTTTGGTCGCTGGTGGTGCTTGTTGTGCTTACGAAGCCAGAAGCCATAGCTAAGCCCAGCGAACAAATTGGCCAAAAACAAACCGGTCCAGTCGTTCAGCTTGTTGTTCTGGAAGATCTGCCTGTGAGAGGCCTCGTGGGCAATGAAGCCATACTGCGCACTCACGATTCCAAGTGCTCCGACTAGAAAAAACGCAGCAATCATCCAAAGCTGGTTTTGGCTGCTGAGGCTTGCAATAAAGCCGCCTAGAACCCAGAAACCAACTGCCACAACACTCAACACCGCTAGGCGGATTATATAAAAGCTTGGCTTCTTGGCCAGCAGCCCTGCATCCCTCACCTGAGTGAGAATGCGATTGAAGTTGGTTAGCTGTGGGGCAGTAAGAGTTGCGCTCATTAGCGCAGTCTAAGTTGCTTTGGTGGCCAGAACTTGTTAGGAAGTCACAGGATTTAGACGTTAAACCTGAACTCCACCACATCACCGTCTTGCATGACGTATTCCTTGCCCTCCATGCGGACCTTGCCAGCAGCCTTGGCGTCATTCATTGAGCCAGTCTCATCAAGGTCTTTGAAGGAGACTATCTCGGCCTTGATGAAGCCCTTTTCAAAGTCAGTGTGGATGACGCCGGCTGCTTGCGGGGCCTTCCAGCCCTTGCGGATGGTCCAGGCACGTGCTTCTTTTGGTCCTGCAGTCAGATAGGTCTGCAGACCTAGGGTCTCAAAACCGATTCTCGCAAGCTGGTCTAATCCTGATTCTTCCTGACCTAGCGACTGAAGCAGCTCTGCTGCTTCTTCTTTGTCTAGGTCAATCAGTTCACTCTCGACCTTGGCATCTAGGAAGACTGCCTCTGCTGGTGCTACAAGATCAGCAAGCTGCTTCTTCTTTGCTGGGTCGGTCAAGATCGCCTCGTCAACGTTGAACACGAAAAGGATTGGCTTTGAGGTCAATAGCCCGAGCTCCTTTATTGGTGCTAGGTCAATGCCAGATAGGGACAAGGGCTTGCCATCGTTGAGGATCTTCAGAGCCTCGTCGATGGTTTCTAGGACCTCGGGTCCTACCTTCTTACCCTTGACCTCTTTTTCAAGTCTTGGTCTTGCCTTCTCCAACGTCTGCATGTCGGCAAGAATCAGCTCGGTGTTGATGGTCTCTATATCACTCGAGGCATCAACTCGGCCATCGACATGGACAACGTCAGAGTCTGTGAAGCCACGCACCACCTGGGCGATGGCATCCGCTTCGCGGATGTTTGCTAGGAACTGGTTACCCAAGCCCTCACCAACCGATGCACCCTTGACGATGCCGGCAATGTCGACGAAGGAGACTGCTGCCGGCAGGATCTTCTCGGACTTGTGGATTTGGGCTAGTCGCTCGAGCCTGGCATCTGGCAGGTTTACCACGCCAATGTTTGGCTCGATGGTTGCGAATGGGTAGTTCGCAGCCAGCACGTTGTTCTTGGTGAGTGCATTGAAAAGAGTTGACTTGCCGACGTTGGGTAATCCAACGATTCCGATAGTTAGGGCCATTTGCCAAAGTTTATTGGTTCATAATTGCCAAATGGCCCTCGAGTTCGTTGCGATTGATTTTGAAACCGCAAACTCCTCCTCCGCCTCTCCCTGTTCGGTTGGCTTGGTGAAGGTCGTAGAGGGTCAAATCACTGAGTCGCTCTCGATGCTCTTCAAACCTCCTTATCCGAACAACTGGTTCCACGAAGGCAACATAAGAGTTCATGGCATCAAACCAGAAGATGTGCTCGATGCTCCTGATTTTGAGGAGGCATTGCCCGAGCTACTGCTCTTCACGGATGGCTTGCCATTGATTGCCCACAACGCAAGCTTTGACATGAGTGTGCTTCGCGCCTCGGCAGAGGCGGTTGGGTTTGATCTCCCCGATCTGGCTTATGCCTGCTCGTTAGCGATGGCGCGAAAGACCTACTCGCTTGAGAGTTACCGCCTCAATGCAGTTGCCTACGCCATTGGTCACGAGGAGTTTCAACATCACGATGCTCTAGCCGATTCTGACGCCTGCGCCAGAATCACACTGCACATGGCTCAGCGACACGAAGTGGAGGACCTAGAAGGTCTTCTTTTGGCCACTAAGCAGCGTTTGAAGCCGCTAAATGTCTGAGGCCACTGCGATACTCACAGCATGAATGAAATCATTTGGTTGGCTCTCAATGCGCTGATTGTTGGCCTCATACTCGGAGCGATTATTGGCTTCAGATTTGCGAAGAAGCGATTGCCCCAATCTGACTTGGGAACAGCCACAAAACTTGCGGGCCTCGAGGCAACCGAGGTAGAGCTGCGGAGTCAGCTCACCGCCCTGCAATCCCAAATCGAGCATGACAAGGTCAAGGCTCAAGAGGAAAACAAGATTTTGGTTCAGCTGGCCCCCGTGAAGCAGCAGCTCGAACAGATGCAAACGGTCGTGGCGCAATTAGAGAAAGAACGCTCGACCCAGTTTGCATCCATTTCTGAGCAGCTTCGAAATGCCGTTGAAACCGACGAGAATCTGCGCAAGCAAACCCAGACTCTGGCGCAGGCCCTTTCTTCAAACTCGCTTCGCGGTGTTTGGGGTGAGGCGCAGCTTAGAAAGCTCGTTGAGCTAGCGGGGCTCATTAAGCACGCAGACTTTTCTGAACAGGCAACGATTTCTACCGAGGGTGGCTCGGGTCGAGCCGACATGGTGATCAATCTGCCCGGTGGCAAATCTCTGGCCATCGATTCCAAAGTGCCGTTCAACTCATATCAGGAGGCCAGCGCCATCTCAGAGTTGGCAACCGGTGAAGAATTGGATCGCAGGCGCAGACTGCTAGAGGAACACGTCAAGGCGATGCGCAAGCACATCGATGACCTTGGTACAAAGGCCTATTGGACTGGACTTGAAGCATCCCCGGACTTTGTGGTGTGCTTTGTGCCGTCTGAGTCATTGCTCTCGGCTGCTTTGGAGCAAGACCCCGGAATCCTCGAGTACGCGTTCAAGAAGAACGTCGCGCTTGCTTCCCCCGTCAGCTTGTTCTCGGTGCTCAAGACCATCAACTACATCTGGCGTCAAAATGCCGATGAGTCTCAGATTCGGTCGATGATCAAGCTCGGCAAAGAGCTCTACGACCGCGTGGGCAAAGTTGCACAGGTTGCAGACAAACTGGGTCGCTCCCTAAACACCACCGTCAAGGATTACAACACCTTCATAAGCTCACTCGAGACCAGAATGCTAGTAACCGCCAGGAAGCTAAATGACCTAGATGAGAACGAACTTGGCTTGGAGGAGCTAGCAACTCCAAAAGTGATTGAAGAGTCGGCATCTTCAATTACGGCAAAGGAGCTCGAGAGCAATCAGGACTAGGTCATTTATGGCTATAGTGATTCCCGTTGCGCCTACAAAGATGTGAGTGCCTTGATAAGTTTTCACTCACATCCAAGGAGTCCTAATGGCTGGCGATACTTGCCCAATCGTTACTCTCACACCCTCTCCAACTCTTGACCGCACCTACTTCGTCAAGAACCTGGTCGAGGGTGGCGTCAATCGCGCCGACCGAGTTGGCGAAGAGCTAGCTGGCAAGGGAATCAACGTCTCACGCGGTCTTCACCTAGCTGGCATCCCAGCACCCGGAATCGTTCCGATCGGCGATGCCGATAAGGGCGTACTAGATCGCACCGGATCTGGCTTTCTCACTCCGCTTTGGGTTGAGGGCACACTCCGCGTCTCAACCACCGTCGTTGAATACGACGGCCCCACCACCAAGATCAATGAGCACCCCAGACCCCTGAAGCAGAAGGACTGGGACGCAGTCATCGAGCTCACCGAGAAGACGGTTCGCGAACACCAGGCTAAGTGGCTAGTGGTAGCGGGAGCACACCCAGAGATTGAAGAAACTGGCAAGGTAATCAATCTCCACTCATTGTTCTTGCGCATGGAAGCACTGGGCGTGAAGGTTGTGCTCGACACCTCAGGTCCAGCCCTTCGCTACTGGGCTCAGCAGGGCAATGCGACGGTCATGAAGCCAAATGCTCACGAGCTTGCGGAGTGCGTCGGAAAAGACCTTAAAACAATCGGTGACGTGATTGATGCTGCCAACACCCTCAATGATTGGGGAGTTGACTGCGTCATGGCATCCTTAGGTGTCGATGGCATCATTGCAGTCACGAAGACCCATGCGATCCACGCGTTTACTCCCCCTGTCAAAGTCATCAACACCGTGGGTGCAGGTGACTCTACAATCGCTGGCTTCCTCGCCGCCGTTACCACTCACCCTGCCGAACCAAACGCGTTTGGTGTTGGGTTTGATGTGGCTGAGGGTATTGCGGCCGCCGTGCAGTGGGGTGCCGCAAAGGTGCAGCAACCAACCAGTGGTTTGCAATCCATCGAGAACCTCGTGGAGGCAACCGTAGATGTGAGTCCAGATCGAGACCGCCTGCTAGGCGAGCCCGCAAACGCCTAAGGAGGCAAAAATGGCAATCGTAACCTCAGCCGAGTATCAGGAGATGTTGGACCGAGCGAAGAAGGGAGCCTTTGCTTACCCGGCCATAAATGTCTCCTCATCGCAGACCCTCAACGCAGTCCTCGCTGGATTGCAGGCTGCAAACTCAGACGGCATCATCCAGCTTTCTACCGGTGGTGCTGACTATTGGTCAGGTCCAACTGTCAGGGACAAGATTGCGGGATCGCTGGCCTTTGCGGCTTTTGCGCGCGAGGTGGCAAAGAACTACGAGATTAAGGTTGCACTCCACACCGACCACTGCCCTGAAGAGCAGTTGGATGGCTTTGTCCGGCCGCTACTTGAGCTCTCAGCTGAGCGCGTTAAGGCGGGCGGTGAGGCAATCTTCAACTCGCACATGTGGGATGGTTCTGCAATCGCTCTGGACAAGAACCTTGAGATTGCCAAGGAACTACTGGCAAAGTCCCACAACGTTGGTTCAATCCTTGAGATTGAGGTTGGAGCTGTTGGTGGCGAAGAAGACGGCATCGAGGGCGAGATTGGTGAACACCTCTACACAACCGTTGCCGACGGTATTCAGACAGTGGAGGCACTCGGTCTTGGCGAGAAAGGCCGCTACATGGCAGCCCTGACCTTCGGAAACGTTCACGGCGTCTACAAGCCCGGTAATGTCCACCTGCGCCCAGAACTCCTCAAGGAGATTCAGGACGAGGTTGGCAAGAAGTATGGCAAGGACCGACCATTTGACCTCGTGTTCCATGGAGGTTCCGGTTCGACCGAGAAAGAGATCTCAGATGCGGTGAGCTTTGGTGTTATCAAGATGAACATCGACACGGACACTCAGTACGCCTTTACCAGGCCCGTCGTTGAGCACATGTTCAAAAACTACGACGGTGTTCTCAAAATTGATGGTGAGGTAGGCAACAAGAAGGCATACGATCCCCGGGCCTGGGGCAAGGCCGCTGAGGCAGGCATGTCAGCAAGGGTTGTTGAAGCCGCCAAGCAACTTGGCTCGGCTGGCAAGTCCAACTGGTAATCAAGTGTCAAAAGAGATAAGCCCGTTCTATGAGAACGGGCTCCCTCGTTTCAAGGGTGAATACCTTGATGATGAGATGCATGGCCCCTGGGAGTTCTATCGCAAGGACGGCTCCCTCATGAGATCCGGTGAGTTCGATAACGGCCAGCAGGTTGGGATCTGGCGAACCTTTGACCGTGAAGGCAAATTGATTAGCGAGAAATTCTTTTCCTAGTGACGCTTCGCCTTGTTCGAAGTGTCCTCACCGGCTGACTTCAGCTCCTTACGGAGTTCTTTTGGAAGCGAGAACTGAATGTCTTCTTCTGCGGTGGTCACGGTTCTGACGTCCCCAAAGCCCTTGGTGGCGATGTAATCGAGCACCTCTGAGACAAGCTCTTCCGGCACCGATGCTCCCGAGGAAACGCCAACGGTCTCCACACCTTCGAACCATTCGTCTTTTATCTCTGACGCGTAGTCCACGCGGTAGGCGGCCTTTGCTCCGGCATCCAGCGCAACCTCAACCAAACGAACCGTGTTAGAAGAGTTTGCCGAGCCAACAACCAGCACTAGGTCGCTATCCGCACCAACCTTCTTGATTGCTACCTGACGGTTTTGTGTGGCGTAGCAGATGTCATCGCTTGGTGGGTTCTGAAGCGTTGGGAAACGCTCACGAATTTTTAGAACGGTATCCATGGTCTCATCAACGGAGAGCGTGGTTTGAGAGAGCCACACGACCTTGTTCGGGTCTCGGACCTTGGCCTTCAAGATGTCTTGTTCACCGTCCACCAGTTGAACTAGATTCGGGGCCTGGCCCGCGGTGCCCTCAACTTCTTCGTGCCCCTCATGGCCGACCAAGAGAATGTCGTAACCCTCTTTTTCAAAGCGCTGCACCTCGCGGTGAACCTTGGTGACCAGTGGGCACGTCGCGTCGATGGTTTGCTGGTTGCGCTCTTCGGCGGCTTTAACAACAGCAGGTGAGACACCGTGCGCAGAGAAGATCATGATGCAGCCCTCTGGGGCTTCATCAACCTCGTCTACGAAGATCGCTCCGCGACGCTCTAGTGACTCAACGACGTGCTTGTTGTGAACAATCTGCTTGCGAACGTAAACCGGGGCACCGTAGTGGTCCAAAGCTTTCTCAACGGCAATCACAGCCCTGTCGACACCTGCGCAGTAGCCTCTGGGGGCTGCGAGAAGGACCTTCTTGGAAGGCTGAATGTCGGCCGTGGCGTTATTGTTGATTGGAATCACCTGACAATTCTACGTAAGCGCTAAGGAGTCCCTACTTGGATCAGCTAGCGGCTCAATCTTCTCAATCAAAAGTGAGTACTGAGCATTCCCCGTGGCAGGTGTCGCAACTCTCCAGGTCACTAAAAGACTGGATTGAAAAACTTGGTCGCGTTTGGGTCGAAGGTGAGCTCCAGTCCTACTCTGAAAAGGGTGGCAACATCTTTGGGTCGCTTCGTGATCTCGATGTAGAGAGCGCGATAGAGATTCACGCTTTTGCTAACTCAGATGCAGAGATTGAGGCCGGCCTCAAGCAGGGTGACCGAGTAGTAGCTCTATTGCAGCCGGTGTTTTGGCCGAAAAACGGCAAGCTCACAATGCGCATCGGCGCGATGCACAAAGTTGGTCTCGGCGAACTCCTAGAGCGGATTGAAAGGCTCAAGCAGCAGCTGATCGCAGAGGGCCTGGCTGATCCAGCTCGGAAGAAGCCACTGCCTTTTCTACCAAACAAGATTGGGCTAGTAACTGGCGCTAAGTCGGATGCGGAGAA
>CAXNHX010000038.1:0-8798 GCA_964202305.1 Aquiluna sp. | reverse complement strand
GTTCGTAGCCTCGCTCAGCCTTAAGGTGTTGGCCGAGTTTTCCAGTCTCCATAAGGACCCCATCGACCAATGGCAATTGCCCGGCGGTGAAGACTAGGTTTCCGGAAATCTTGGCGGGAACGTAGCTGCCGGCAGGTGTTGGGGCTGCGGGAAGTTCGAACCCTAGTTCTCTGATTTTTGCTTCAACTGACAATTATTCAACCTCGCGCTTGAAGAATGCGATTAAACCACCCTGCGGACCCGTGGTGACCTGCACTAGCTCCCAGCCCTGGGCTCCCCAGGTGTTAAGAATCTTGGTCTCGTTGTGAAGTAGCAAAGGTGTGGTGACATACTCCCACTTGGTCATTTCTCAGCTCCGTTTCAGGCATCGACAGGTAACCTAGAGTCTATGTCTGGCCGCACTGTAATTTCTGCGCTAGGAAACCTATTCAAATTCGGATTCCTAAGCGCTATTGCTGGCCTACTATCCGTGGCGCTTCTAGCCCCAGCCGTCGCGGTTGCAGGCGTGGTAACCACCACCGGCATCAGCATGTTTGAGGGGCTGCCCAACTACATCCGCCCAATCAATGCCTCACAGTCCTCATCGATTTATGCACTTCGCGACGGCAAGCCAGAGCAAATTGCGACTTTCTACCACGAGAACCGCGTAGAGGTTCCATTTGAGGAAATGTCGGAGAACCTCGTAAACGCCGTTGTCGCTACCGAGGACCCAAGATTTTATGAGCACGGTGGCGTTGACATCATCTCGCTGATTCGTGCCACACTCACCAACCTCGCCACCTTTGGTGAGGGTCCGGGTGCATCGACCATCACCATGCAGTACGTGCGTCAGTCGCTGGTGGAGGTCGCCAATCTCTCGGGTGACCAAAGTGCTATCGCCGAAGCGACCGAAGTGAGCGTTGAGCGTAAGCTCCGCGAAATCCGACTGGCCATCGCACTCGAGAAGGATGTTTCAAAGAAGGACATCCTGGCTGGGTATCTAAACCTGGTGTTCCTGGGCAACCAGATAAACGGCGTTGAGACCGCTTCTCAGTATTACTTCGGGACCTCAGCCAGCAAGCTCAACATTCCCCAGGCTGCGTATCTGGCTGGCATGCTCAAGTCTCCCAATGACTACAAGCCAGACGAGGCTGACAACCTAGAGCGTGGCATTGGTCGGCGCAACTACGTGATCCAGAACATGGCGGACCAGGGCTACATCACTCAGGAGCAAGCGGACTCATACAAGCAATCCCCAATCCAGACCAAGATCACCAAAACCCGACAGGGCTGCGAAGAGAACCAGACCACCGCGTTCTTCTGCGACTACACGGTCTGGACGATTCGTAACTCACTCGACTTTGGTGTCACCGCAGAGGAGCGCGAGCTTCTGCTAAAGCGTGGCGGGCTAGAGATCTTCACCACCCTGGATCTAGACATTCAGGAGGCGGCTTGGAACTCGGTTATGACGCGCCTCCCCGCCGATAACGAGTGGGGTTTTGGCACTGCTGCGGTTTCGGTCGAGGTTGGCACCGGTCGCATCGTAGCAATGGCGCAGAACCGATACTTCGATCAGTCGGATGCTCCAGACCTAGGTCGCACCAGCGTGAATTACTCCAGCGACCGCAACTTCGGTGGCTCATCCGGGTTCCAACCGGGATCGACCTACAAGATTTTTACCCTGGCCGAGTGGCTCAAGAATGGCTACACCCTCGGCGACCACGTTGACGGCCGCATCTTCACTGGCGAGGACGTTGATCTTGATGGCGAACCAGACGAAGTCAAAATCTGGGATGTCTCCAAAGAATTCACCGCGAGCTGTGGCGGAGTGGTCGGCCTCTGGGAGGTCAACAACTCCGGAGACAAAACCGTAGATGACATCTCTGTCCAGCAAGCTGTAATCACTTCCCAGAACACCGCCTTCGCGGCTATGGCCTCCAAGTTAGACCTCTGTGCGATTCGTGACACCGCATCAGCTTTTGGAGTCAAGCGCTCGGATGGCGGTGAGTTGCTCTATGTACCTGCAGCAATTCTTGGAACCAATGAGGTTTCCCCACTGACGATGGCCTCCGCATATGCAGCCATCTCCAACAACGGCGTCTACTGCTCTCCCATTGCAATTGACCGAGTCTTTAAGCGAATCACCGGTGAAGACCTTGTCGTGCCACAGAGTCTTTGCTCGCAGTCCGTGAACCCCGAAATTGCCGCCGCCATGACCCATGCTCTGAAATCCGTAATGACCGGTGGTACAGGTGTCGCGGCCAACACCAACGATGGAACCCAGTTGGCCGGAAAGACTGGAACCACCGATGAACGCATCCACACCTGGATGGCCGGGTACTCAACCGAGGTATCGACAGCGGTTTGGGTTGGTAACGTCGTCGGTTTAACGCCGCAAACTGGTAAGAGCGTCGATGGTCTTGCCGTTTCAGGAGTTCGCCATGCAGTTTGGCGCGATGTCATGCAGGTTGCAAACACGAAGTACGAAAACGGCCAATTCCCTGAGGCCAACCCACGATACATCCAGCCCACCATCCTGCGAGTCCCAAACCTTCAAGGCTTCGATGTCGAAACCGCAAAGGTTCAACTGGTTGCAAACGAGCTCAATGTCCAGATCGTTGAGCAAGAGGTCAGCTCAACCCAGCCCGCCGGAACCGTCGCCTACACCTCTCCAGAATTCGGTAACGAGGTTCCAAAAGGCTCCATAATCAAAGTGTTCATCTCGGCCGGTGGTCAAAGGTTTGTTCCTGACCTCTCGGGTTCCAGTGTCGCCGAGGGTTTCTCTGCTCTGGAGGCCATGGGACTCATACCAACCTTCCCGCAGCCAAGCCAGACCCAGTACCTAAACAAGTGCGACCCGCTGCTTGGTGCAGATGCCATCTATGGGACTTTCCCTGCAGCCGGGGAGCCGGTGCTGGATGCCAGCGCAATCATCGTGATTCCAAATAGATGTGGTTAGCCACCAATTCAGGACCCTTCGAGCTCATCAGTCTGAGGGTAGAAAACCCCACTCTCTCTGGCCTTAGGGTTCTTCACATCTCAGATCTTCATTTCGCCCCGGGACAGAAAAGGAAGGCGGCCTTTCTTAAGCAACTTGCTGAGCTTGGGCCGGATTTGGTAATCAACACCGGTGACAGTCTCGGCCACAAAGACGCAATCTCCTCCGCACTGCAGGCTCTCGAGCCCCTGATGGATATCCCGGGAGTCTTTGTGCACGGCTCTAACGATTACCGAGCTCCAAAACCCAAGAACCCGTTCGCCTATCTCGCAGCCCCCTCCAAAGTTGAGTCCCCTAGAAACCTGGACACCGAACGCTTCAGTAATGAGCTCGAGGGCCACGGCTGGCTAAACCTCAATAATCGCTCTGGCAAACTGCAACTGCATGGAAAGCAGCTCGGTTTTCTAGGCCTTGATGACCCGCACGAAAACCTCGAAGACCTGGACTCGCTTGCCAAACAGAAACTCGAGGTTAGTGAGAGTGAATACCTGTTTGGAATTGCCCACGCCCCCTATATGCGAGTAATAGAAAGCTTTCTAGCCTTCGAAGTAGGAATGATGTTTGCCGGCCACACTCACGGTGGGCAAGTTTGCCTCCCTCAACAAAAAGCCTTGGTTACAAACTGTGACCTGGACCGCAGGTACGCCAGCGGGCTCTCTGCCTGGGGAAGCGATAGCGAAATGATGCTGCATGTTTCACGAGGAGCGGGACACTCTATCTATGCGCCGCTAAGGCTTTTCTGCCCTCCAGCAGCAACGCTGATTGAGTTTGTTTAGGCCAGTTCCTCGGCCACCAGCTCAGCAATCTCGTAGGTGTTGAGAGCAGCACCCTTCTTGAGATTGTCTCCAACCACAAACATATCGATGGTGTTCTCGAAGTCCTCGGCCTGACGAATGCGTCCGACAAAAGTTGGGTCCTGACCGGCAACCTGCTGGGGGGTTGGGTAAACATTGTTGGCTGGGTCATCAAGAACAACGATGGTTGGCTGTTTCTCAAGTTCAGCTCTCACCTGATCCGCCGTGAGGTTGTCCTTGAAGGTCGCGTGAACGGCAAGCGAGTGTGAAACCTGGACTGGCACGCGCACACAAGTCGCGGCAACCTTGAGGTTCTTGATGCCAAGAATCTTGCGAGATTCGTTGCGAACCTTGAGCTCCTCCGAGGTGTGGCCACCGTCCTTGAAGCCACCGGCTGCTGGGATCACATTGAGTGCGATGGGGTGAGCCCACGGGCTACTCTCCAGAGCCTTTGCAGCCTCGAGGTGATTCCGAACACCATTGGTGCGAAGGCCAGCTGCTGGGTTTGCACCCAGGAGCTCTGTCTCTTTTGAGAGTTGGTCGATGCCTGCTGCTCCAGCACCTGAGACTGCCTGGTAGCTGGAAACAACCAGTTCAGTCAGCGTCCACTTACGGTGCAGAGCACCAAGCGCCGCCATCATGGTCAGCGTGGTGCAGTTGGGGTTAGCGATGATGCCCAATGGGCGAGAGCGAGCCATCTCTGGGTTCACCTCTGGCACCACCAGTGGCACCTCAGGGTTCATTCGGAAAGCCGCCGAGTTATCGATTGCGACGACTCCCTTGCTGGCAGCAATCGGGGCCCAAACCTCGGAAACCTCGTCGGGAACGTCAAACATAGCGATGTCAATGCCGTCGAAAGCTTCCTCGGAAAGCGCGACGACGGTGTGGGGCTTGCCGTGAACCATGATCTCTTTGCCGGCACTGCGAGCGGAGGCGATCAGGCGAATCTCTCCCCAGATGTTCTCTCGAGCATTGATGATGTCAATCATGACCGAGCCAACTGCTCCGGTCGCGCCAACAAGGGCGAGGTTTAGGCCAGTCATCAAATTACCTTCCGGTTCCTGCGTAAACAACGGCAGTGTCAGCAGCATCCAGCTCGAATGCGGTGTGCACAATTCGAGTGGCTTCCTTGAGCTGGTCAGCTCGGGTCACAACCGAGATGCGAATCTCAGAGGTGGAGATCATCTCGATGTTGATCCCAGCCTTCGCAAGTGCTCCAAAGAGCTTTGCCGAGACGCCGGACGAGGTCTTCATGCCAGCACCAACAATTGAAAGCTTGCCAATTTCATCGTCATAACTAATCGACTGGAAGCCAACCTCAGCTTGCTTGGCCTTCAAGGCCTCCACAACCTTGTGACGATCGTTGTGAGGCAGGGTAAAGGAAATGTCTGAGAGGTGGTTCTCATCAGTGGAGACGTTCTGCACGATCATGTCGATGTTCGCACCCGCCTCGGAAACCACCGAGAAGACCTCGGCAGCCTTGCCCGGACGGTCTGGAAGACCAATAACGGTGATCTTTGCCTGGGTGTCATCGGTCGCGACTCCCGAAACGATTGGTTCTTCCACGTTATCTCCTTCAACTGCGGTGTAAACAAGAGTGCCTGCATCAGCGCTAAATGTCGAGCGCACCCGCAATGGCACCTGGTGCCTTCTAGCGAACTCGACGGCTCTGATGTAGAGGATCTTCGCTCCCGAGCTCGAGAGTTCGAGCATCGAGTCAATGTCAATTTGGGCAAGCTTGTGAGCACGGGGAACAACCCTGGGGTCAGCGGTGTAAACACCGTCAACATCCGAGTAGATCTCGCAGATGTCTGCCTTCAAAGAGGCCGCCAGCGCAACCGCGGTGGTGTCAGAACCTCCACGACCCAGGGTGGTGGTGTCGCCATTCTCAAAACTGAAGCCCTGGAAGCCAGCAACAATCGCAACCTCGCCAGCCTCAAGACTCTGCCTTATGCGATCCGGCTCTAGCTTCCAGATCCGCGCCGAACCATGTGAGGAATCTGTTGAGATGCCGGCCTGATAGCCGGTGAAAGACTTTGCCTTGCCACCCTGCTCGATGATGGCCATGGCCAATAGCGACATTGAGATGCGCTCCCCTGCGGTGAGCAAAACGTCCATTTCGCGACCGGTTGGATTCGAAGAAACCGACTCTGCTAAATCAATCAGTTCGTCGGTGGTGTCGCCCATTGCGGAAACCACGACACAAACCTGATTGCCATCGAGTTGAGCCTTGATGACGCGCGCAGCTACGTGCTTGATCTTCTCTGCATCTGCAACCGAAGATCCGCCGAACTTCTGCACGATAAGTGCCAACGCAATTCTCCTAATTAGGGGGGATTGGATGCCGCCATCGGCATTCAGAGCATTCTAGTTGACTCGACGCCTACCCTCAAAAGCCCTGCCCAAAGTCATATCGTCGGCATATTCAAGATCTCCACCGACGGGCAAGCCCGATGCGAGCTTGGAAACCGTTATCTCCATGGATCCCAAGAGCCTGGAGAGGTAGGTGGCGGTCGCCTCACCCTCAAGATTTGGGTTGGTGGCGATGATGACTTCCCTGATCTCAGGGTCGGCCAGCCGTTTCATAAGATCCTTGATTCGAAGCTGGTCTGGGCCTATGCCAGCAATCGGTGAAATCGCTCCACCGAGCACGTGATACAGGCCTCTGAATTCTCGGGTGCGCTCAATCGCGTTGATGTCCTTTGAGTCCTCAACCACACAGAGTGTTGTTTGCTCTCGCTTAGGGTCGGAGCAAATGCCACACTTCTCTGCCTCAGAGACATTGCCGCAAACCTCGCAGAACCTCACCTTGGCCTTGGCCTCCTGAATCACGGTTGCTAGCGTCAGAGCAACATCGGAATCGGATTCAATTAGGTGAAAAGCAATCCGCTGCGCACTTTTTGGTCCCACGCCTGGCAAGCGACCTAGCTCATCAATCAGGTCCTGGATGATGCCGTCATACATCAGTTGTCACCCTTGATCGGCTCAGCACCCAACACCTCGCGAAGCATAAATTCACCGGAACGTTCATCGGCCTCCGGCTCCGCGCTTACGGGAGCCGGTGCCTCTGCAACCTCGGCCTCTTCGAGCTCCTCCTCGGAGGTGAACTCCTCGGGCTCGGTGGGTTCGATGACCGGAGCGGTGATCTTGACCTCGGGAGCCTCGGCAATCTTGGCGCGATATTTCACCGTAACGCCGAACATCTCGCGAATTACAGTGCGCAGAACCTCGGAGGCTCCGTTGGAAGTCTTGAAAGCGTCAACATCCTTTTGGCTCTGGAACAAAAGGGTCAGAACATCACCCTCGTAGTCCAAGACCTTGGTGGTGAAGGCGACCGCCCAGGCTGACCTGGACTTCTTTGAAAGCACATCGAGGATGTTCTGCCAGTTCGCCTTAAAAGAATTTGTAGTTGGATCAACCTTGGCTGCAGAAGGTTGAACTTCGATTGCCTCTGTCTTGTCTTCCAACACCTCACTGGCCTTTGGCGGCTCGACAACCTCGGGCTCCTTAGCGATCGGCTTTTCAACTGCGGGAGCTGCCTTAGCAGCCGGAGGCTTGATAGGAGTTGCAGGCTCAGTTCGCGCGACAGCAATGCTCGCTTGGCTGGTTGGAGCAAGAACCCTTGCGCACAAAAGCTCCAACTGAAGCCTCGGATTGGAGGCTGCGCTGGTCTCGGCGAGTGCCTTGGAAGTAGCCTCTGCGGTTTGGGTGAGTTGGCCTAGTCCAAACCGACTTGCCTGAATGCTCAAAAGATCGAATTGCTCCGGGCCCATGCCCCGCAAGATTGCCTTGGCATCTTTGCCTAGGCTTGCGATCAACATGAGGTCGCGGACTCGCTCCAAAAGATCCTCGAGAAAACGCCGGGCATCCTGACCGGACTGAATTACCTTGTCGACCGCTTGGAAGGCCTTGGCGGCATCGAGCTCGGCAAAGGACTCGATAACCTCGCTCATCAGCTCGTCGTGTGTGAATCCAAGCAGGTTAGTTGCACGAACGTAGTCGATTTCTTTGCCATCGGTGCCGGCAATCAGCTGATCCAACAATGACAGCGCATCTCGAACCGATCCACCGGAAGCTCGAACCACCATTGGCATTACGCCGTCCTGAGCGCTGTAGCCCTCGGAGGCTAGAACTTGAGTCAAATACTCGAGCAGCTCACCGGGGGGAACCAGTCGGAACGGATAGTGGTGGGTTCTGGAACGAATGGTTCCAATCACCTTCTCTGGTTCGGTGGTTGCAAAGATGAACTTCACGTGGGCAGGTGGCTCCTCGACGATCTTAAGAAGTGCATTGAAACCCTGCGGGGTGACCATGTGGGCCTCGTCGAGGATAAAAATCTTGTAGCGATCGCGAGCCGGAGCAAAAATTGCTCGCTCCCTCAAATCTCTTGCATCGTCAACACCGTTGTGGCTAGCGGCATCGATCTCAACCACATCCAGAGAGCCCGATCCACCACGTGCCAACTCGATGCAGCTTGGGCACTTTCCGCACGGGGTATCAGTGGGGCCCTCGGCACAGTTGAGGCACCTTGCCAGAATCCTGGCGCTGGTGGTCTTGCCACAACCCCTGGGCCCAGAGAATAAATAGGCGTGGTTCACCCGGTCTGCCTTCAGAGCGGAAATCAAGGGATCGGTGACCTGGGACTGACCAATCAGCTCGGCAAAGGATTCCGGGCGATAGCGGCGATAGAGGGCTGTGGTCACCCCGCTAGCTTAACGAGATTTCCGACACTGATAACCAGGCTCAGCTGGATGTTAAAAAAGGGACCCCTCGCGCACCCGCCAGAGCTCAGTTACCCTTGCTATCTCTCGATCCTGGGGGGTTTAGCCAAGGTGACGCCACGCGAGGAGTCGCCCCCATTCTATGCGTTATCGACCCTAGGCGAGCATCCCAAGTTGAGTGGCCAGACCCAGAATCTTCTCAGCCCGCTTGAGTCTTGGTGGGTCAGAACCATCCCGAACCACACCACCTGAGTTCTCAAAGTCTTCGATGAACTCTTGTGCCCAGACGATGTCGGACTCGGTCGG
>CAXNHX010000037.1:0-9293 GCA_964202305.1 Aquiluna sp. | reverse complement strand
GTGATCACCGGAGTCATTGACAGCCCGGCTGCGCAGCTTGCAGACCACGTCATCAACTTTGACTTCGCGGACGAAAAGTCAGTTCTTCAGACTCGCTACGCGACCTCGGTGTTGGCACTGATGCGCACCCACCTGGGAGAAGACCTAAGCCCGGTAATTGCGGATGCGCGCAAGATGCTGGAGCTGGAACTAAACCCAGAATTGGTCAAGATTGAACAGATTAGCTTTTTGGGAACCGGATGGACTGTTGCATTGGCTCAGGAGGCTGCCCTAAAAACTAGGGAGTCCTCACAATTCTGGGCAGAGGCATACCCGGCCATGGACTACCGTCACGGACCAATTTCAATAGCCCAAAAGGGGCGGGCGGTCTGGATGCTGGGGTCTTGGCCGGAAGGTTTGGAGCGCGAGGTCAGAAGCTCCGGGGCGCTGGTTATCGGTTACGACGCTGACCCACTTGCACAGTTGGTTTTGGTGCACCGTTATGCGCTAGCAATCACTGCTTCCAGGGGTCTTGATCCAGACAACCCACGTGGTCTGAGCCGCTCAATCGTGCTGAACTAGACTGCTAGATTTTTGCCATGCTGGTTTTGGGTCTGGATGTTGGCGGAAGCTCAATAAAGTCTGGCCTGGTAGACGAAGCTGGCAACTTAAGTCAGCTGCGTCGCACCCCAACCCCACAGCAGGATTTTGAGGGCGATGCTCTGGTTGCAACTCTTATCTCCCTGGTCGAGGAATACCGCGAAATAGCCCCTGATATTGCTGCGGTCGGACTTTCTGTGCCGGGGGTGGTGGACTCGGAAAGAGGGATCGCGGTCTTCTCTGAGACCCTGGGCTGGCACAACCTAGCCCTGGCAGATCGGGTTGGGCAGGTAATTGGGCTGCCAATAAAGCTGCTGCACGATGTGACCGTGGGGGGCTTTGCGGAGCTCAAAGTTGGAGCCGCAAAAGACTGCAAGTCTGCGATTGTGATAATCATCGGCACCGGCATGGCGGCCTGCCTGATCCTGGACGGAAAGATCTACCGACCACACGCCACCGTTGGCGAAATTGGCCACGGGCCAACCCGAAACAATCGCCCCTGTCCCTGCGGAAAGTCTGGCTGTCTCGAGATGACCGCCTCCGGCGGGGCCCTGGTTCGAAATTACCTAGAGCTCACTGGAGAGAGAATTCAGGCTCACGAGGTCATCGCAAGGGCCGAGTCTGGGGATCCAGACGCGGCATATCTTTGGCAAGAGTTTTTGACTGAGCTATCGACAACCATCCACTACCTAGTCACGATTTTGGGCCCTGAGCGTTTGGTCTTTGCAGGTGGGTTTGGTGCCCTGGGGGAGAAATTGATTAGACCCATAAATGAACACCTCGACGGGGTGATTTCGATTTCACCCAGGCCAATGATTGTCGCCTCTTCACTAGAGGGCAACAGCGGATGCATTGGCGCTGGCCTGAGCATCATTGAATACCTGAAGTCATGATTAGGGTCGTAAGCCTCTCGCCGGCAATAGACGTGACCTACGAGCTTGCGGAACTCAGCCCCGGTCAAAGCCACCGAGTCAAGCACGTGCACAAAGTGCCCGGAGGTAAAGGCGTTAATGTGGCTCGAATTCTGCAGGCTTCGGGCCAGCAGGTAAAACTAGTTTTACCACTCGGCGGTGAAAACGGAGCCTGGATCGCAAGCAAGCTTGCAGTAACCGGTATCACCCTCCAAGAAACCCCGATCGCAGCCGAAACCAGGACCTGCGTAACCATGGTCGCGCTCGAAACCACCGTGCTGAACGAACCGGCAGCGGTTATCACACCAGAAGAGTTTGAGGCCTTCTTGAATGAGCTTGTGGAGCAGGTCGGGGTGACCGTGTTCAGTGGCTCGGTGCCGAATTCAGTCAGTGAATCGCAGTTGAAGCGGCTCTTTGCAACCCTGCGTGATTCGAGCCAGGTGCTTGTGATTGACACCTCCGGACCAGCTCTCTTGCTGGCGTGCGCTCAAGCGCCCGATTTGATCAAGCCAAATCGCGAGGAGGCGTTGAGTGCAACGGGAGAAGCTGACTTGCATGCTGCGGTGGAAGGTCTTTTGAAGCTGGGTGCTCGCCGGGTGATGGCATCAGACGGAGCCAGAGGCGCAATGGTCGCAACCCTGGCTGGCAGTCTCAACGCTCGTTTGCCTGAGGTGGCGGGAAATCCAACCGGTGCCGGTGATGCCATGGTTGCAATCGCAGCCAAGCAGCTCATGATGGGGGCTTCTGAACGCGACTTGTTGGCTCAAGCCGTGGCTGCCGGCAGCCTCGCGACTGCCGAGCTCGTTGCTGGTGTGATTGATTTTCAGAGACTTGAGGCCCTAGCCGCCACCGCAGAGATAACGGGGTAAAACTTGGCACTTGTAAAAACGTCTCAGCTCATTGAAGAGCAGGGCTTCGCTTTGGCTGTGAACGTGATCTTGCTCGAGCAGGCGGAGGCATTTTTGTCAGCCTCCTTAGCGCTTGATGTCGGCCTGGTTTTGCAGCTCAGTGAGAACACCGTTGACTATCACGGTTCGCTTGCCCCGCTTGGTGCTGCACTTTTGGCAATGGCTCGCGAATCCAAGCAAAACATTGCTGTCCACCTCGACCACGCGACCAGACCAGATCTGGTTCGCAGCGCGGCTGAGCTTGGTTTCAGTTCTGTCATGTACGACGGCTCAAACCTGGAATTCGCGGCAAACGTTGCCACAACCAAGGCCCTTCGTGAGGAGCTGGCTGGCCGAGTTTGGTTTGAGGCCGAGCTCGGCGAAGTTGGTGGTAAAAACGGCGTTCACAGCCCAGGTGTGAAGACCGACCCGAAAGCTGCAGCGGAGTTTGTGCTGGAAACGGGGGTCGACGGATTGGCCGTCGCTGTAGGTTCGTCACACGCGATGCTTGAGAAGTCCACCGAGCTGGATTTTGCCCAAATCCAGCTGTTAGCTGATGCGGTTTCGGTGCCCCTGGTGCTGCACGGCTCAAGCGGTGTGAGTCACGAGAACCTGAAACATGCGATCAACGCGGGGATAAAAAAGATCAACATCGCCACGGAGCTAAACATGGTGTTCGGTGCGAGCATCAAGAAAAACCTGGATTTAGGTCCGGCAGACCCCAGAAAGTTTCTTGTCCTAGCACGAACAGACCTCGCAGCCCACCTAATCAATCTTTACAAGGCGATAGCGCCCTAACCGACTTTGATGTGACCAGGGGGCCAGCGCTAAAGCGCAAGCAGCACATGGTTTTCTAGGCTCAAACCCGGTAACTCGATTCCGTAGGCTCTGGCCGGATTCACGGTTGCGGCCCTGAGGGCGGCAAGTGGACTACCGGAAACCCGTACATAGTTACTTACCGCTTTTGCCAATGTGAGAGTTGAGCCAGCAAGCCCGCCCTGTGGGGTTCTTGCTATCGAGTCCTTCACCTCCACACTCACGGAGCCAAGCCGGTAGCTGCCATCTGGCATTCCAGTGGCGCTCATCGCATCCGTCACCAAGAGCAGCTGGGCTGCGGGAAGGATCTTGGCAACCGGTTCGTGAACATGGATGCCGTCCATAATCAGCTCAATAAACACTCCCGCCTCAATGGCTGCCGGGACCGGCCCCGGCTCGCGGTGGTGGATGCCTCTCATGCCGTTAAAGGCGTGAGTTACCAGGGCATTGGGGTGCTCCTTGAAAAAACGCTTAGCGCCGTCGTAATCAATGCCAGTGTGACCAAGGCAGAGTGTGATGCCTGACTCTTCCAGTAAATGTAACTGGCTTGCATCAAAAAGCTCAGGGGCGACGGTCATGCTCTTCACAACACCGGTTGCAATCAGCTCCTTTAGGTCTGCGTTCTGAGGGACTGCCAGCCTTGCCGGGTCATGGGCTCCCTTGTGAGAGTGGGCCAGGTATGGTCCTTCCAGATGCACCCCAGCAAATCGTGAATCCTCTAAAAGTTCCCTCGCTTGAATGCAAAGATCAAGAAGCTCTGAGTGGCTGGACGTAATGAGTGACAGCAGCGACCTTGCAACCCCATTTGCGAAGTTGAAATCCAATACCGTTTTCATCCCCTGAAGTCCATCGTTCACGCTCTTTCCAGCGGCTCCGTGGCAGTGGGTGTCAATAAATCCAGGAAGCAAAACCTGGCCCTGGCCATCCACCAGTTCTGCACCTTGAGAGTGCTCCTCCCAGGCGGTGCCCTTGCCAACCACAGCGGCTCCTGGAGACAACAACGCCCAGCTATCGGTGTGTAGATCACCGTCAAAGTGGATTACGTTGTGAATCAGTTTTGGCTTCAAGCAAAAACACCTTATTTTTGGTTTACTCAAACCTTACCCAGAAAAAATAATCGCTTCTTCAGGCAGCACCTGCGGTGTTACCCTCTTGAAATGAAGAAATCAGCGTGGATTGGCATTACCGCCGGGGCTTTGGCTCTGGTGCTGGGTGGTGCTTCACTGGCAGTTGGCAACTACGTCTACACCTCAGGAACAATTGTTCCCTGCGCAATCAATGAGGATGATTTAGCCAACAAACCTGAGCAATTCTTCACACCCGGTTCTGGTAATGGCCCCTTCGAAGGTCCTGGTTGGGAGAAGTGGGTTGGGCATGACATCTCTGAATGGTGGATGGTTGGTGTTCCCTACACTCCAGTGACAATTCCAGTCGCTGAGGGCATAGAGCTTTCGGCGTGGTGGATCACGCCTCAGAACACCAACAACAAGACCGTTATCGTGACTCACGGTATTGGCACCTCACGTCGCGACTTCAACACCCTGATGCCAGCAGCCATGTTGGTCAAAGACGGCTTCAATGTTTTGCTGGTCGACTCTCGAGACACCGGTGAGTCAACCTGCACTGATGGTCGCCACTCCGCTGGCCAGGAGGAGTCTGACGACTTTGCCAGGGTTGCCGACTGGCTGGTTCAAGAGCAGGGACTTAGCGCTTCTTCCATTGGCATGTTTGGAGTTTCCGGTGGTGCGATTGCAACGAGTCTGACCCCTGCAAAGACAGAGAACATCTCGGCCTTTGCAATGGAAGGAACCATCTTTGATTTCAACGCTGCTGCGACCCGAGAGGTTGAATACCAGGGGTTCCCTGGGTTCTTATGGCAGTTGGCACTGGTCTCAGCTCAGCTCTTCCACGGCGTGAATCTGACTGAGACTGCGGTCACAGACTCGATAGCGGCTGCAGGGGATCGGCCGATGCTGATTCTGCACGGAGACAATGATCAGAGACTTGACTACCAGTCCTCGGTTGACTTTGTTGAGTATGCAGAGAGTATTGGGAAGCGCGTGCAGCTTGAGACTTTTGAGGGAGCCGACCACACCGAGGGAATGCTCACCGAGCCTGAGCGTTATGCAAGTGCCCTCACTGAGTTCTTTGATTCAAGTCTTAGGTAGGTCTGGATACTCGGCCTTCTTCACCGTGAACTCAATCTCCAGACCCACCGTTGACGCGTAACTGATGAGAGTGGAAATCATGGTCGCAATTGAGTTGTTGCTTTCGAAGTTTGATACGGCAGGCTGCGATATCCCTAACGCCTGAGCCACTTCGCGCTGGGTCAAGCCAGACCCCTCACGGTGGTCAGTGAGTGCGTTGTGCAGGTCTAGGAATGACCTCAGGCTGTTCATAAAACGTGTTTCGAACGGATTCGAGGGACCTAGGTTGAAATCATTCGGACTCATAATCCGTAGGTTATCTTGAAGGGTTGGTGTTGTCAATTGTCATTCCTTTCAGTCGCTCTATCGCTTCGAGGCAATCGAGGTTTTGGACAGCTCTCTGTTTCTCTAAAGTTTGTTCCGAATCCTTGACGTGCCATTGGAGAAACGTGATCCTGTCTGCCGCCTTCGCAAGGATTAGTCTTACTCGAACCTCAGAAGATTCAATAAAGAGGGTGAACCTTAATTCGATAAGTCCTTGGTCCCTAAAGGCCACAAGCTCTTTGAAGTCTTTTCTGCTTCTTGCGTTTCCGGAGAGAAAAGCCAAGATTTTTCCCCTGATGTACAGTTCGGTGGGGTAGTCAAGCGCTTGGGGTAGCTTCGAGCTGAGCTCATGGATGAACTCCTCTTCTGATTGCCAAAACCAATGCACTGGCAAGGGAGGATCTTGTTTCATGAGCGCCATTGTCCAACCTAGTGAAGCTCAGATTGTGCGCTGGAAATCAAGCTGTGGAGGACTGGCGGAGTCTCGGGTCTGTTGACAAGAACCCAGCCCTAGAAGGGCCCGTCTTCTGAGGCCGTTTCTTGAAGCTCTGGGTAGCCAGCCTCTTTGACTTTGAATTCAACCTCAAGTCCTATAGCAGCCGCATAACTAATGATCGTTCCGATTTGAGTGCCCAACGAGTTGCTGTTCTCAAAGACAGAAACAGCAGGCTGAGTAATTTCAAGAATTTCCGCCAACTGTTGCTGAGTAAGAACTTGCTCTCGCTGGTCGACAAGCTCAGAATGCAGCTTGCGCCAGGATCGGATGCTGCTCTGCAGCCTGGCATCGAGATCGCTCGTTGGCCCTGGTTCAAACTCAATCGGTCGGCTTCTCATAAATTTGAGTTTATGTTTTGTGATTCGAGGCGTCAACACTTTTCTGCATACAAATTACCGCGCCGCCAACTCTGACTCAGAAAAAATCAGCACCCAGCAGCAACGCTCCTCAGGGCATTGAATTCCCGGGCATCGACGCTGAGCTCCCACTTGATCTTCACGACCATCCAGTCCTCGATGTATTGGCAGTGGTAACTGACAAGCGGTGGTAGCCACTCGGCTGGATCATCCGCACCCTTTGATCGATTTGAGGATTGTGAAACCGCAATAAGGGCCTGCGGTAGGTCAAGGTCATTGGCGAATGCCCTTCGGCGATCAGAGTCCCAAGCGTGCGCTCCAGAATCCCAAGCTTCCTTCAGTGCCACCATGTGATCGATGTCGAATTCACCGGGGTCGTTCGTTGTCACCCCATCAAATGCCGAATACCAACTACCACCTGTGAGTGAGCAACCTTCGCCAACGGTTGGCACCACAACCGCTTCAAGCATTAGAACCTCCCTCCTAGCATCGCAACCGTCTCGGTCCGCATCGATCCAGTGTCGAAACAGATCACGGTCATAACCCGATGGAAACTCATCTTCAATGACCAGCCGGGCGAGCAGGGCGGCAAGGCCACCGTCTTGGGGAGCTGTCGTTGCCGCGGGCTGTGCTGGAGTTGGTCTCCCGGTTGAAGTCGGAGAGGCCTCCGGTGTTTGGCTTGGGGTTGGGCTCGATTCAACTGCCTCGGGCTCAGGCTCTTCTGTTGTTGTGGGTTCAGCTGATTGAGCGCTTTCGGTCGGCTCAGCGGTCTGAGTCTGACTGGAACTGGGAGTTTCTTGAGTTGCAGTCTCTGGGCTTGCTAAACCTGCGAAAAGAACTAGGGCTAGAAACCCCGCAAGCCCATATCCCCACCTGCGCATTGCGTCCCTAACTCAGTCGGCGAAAGCCAAGTGCTTATTACTTAGGCCCGAACGCCTTACCAAGCGCTGCTGCTGCCGCGGAGAACTCTGAGGGGATAAACCAAACCTTATTGGCATCTCCCTGGCTCATCTCTTTGAGCTGCTCGATGTATTTGTAGGCAAGCGCCTGATCGGTGACCTGAGCGGCAGCCAAAGCATCGAAAACCTTTTGGATGGCAGCTGCTTCACCATCGGCAACCAGTGCCTCGGCCTTAGCTTCGGCCTCTGCCCTTAGGACCGTTGCCTTGGCATCACCCTCGGCGCGAAGAATCTCGGCTTGCTTCTGGCCCTCGGCGGTGAGGATGTCCGACTGCTTGGTTCCTTCGGCAATCAGAATGGCAGCGCGCTTGTCGCGCTCAGCCTTCATCTGCTTCTCCATTGATTCACGAACCGACTCCGGTGGCACGATGTCGCGAATCTCAACGCGGTTCACCCTGACACCCCAGCGACCAGTGGCGTCGTCTAGGACGGTTCTCAAGGCTGCGTTAATCTCCTCGCGAGAGGTTAGGGCGTCTTCTAGGTCGAGGCTTCCAACCTTGTTACGCAAGGTGGTGACGGTCAGCTGCTCAATGCCTAGAACAAAGTTTGCAATCTCATACGTCGCACTCTTTGGTTCGGTGACCTGGTAGTAAATGACGGTGTCGATAGAGATGACCAGGTTGTCCTCGGTGATAACCGACTGGGGCTGGAAGTCCACGACCTGTTCCCTGAGGTCGATGGTCTTTCGAACCACATCGATAAAGGGGAACACCAGGTTCACACCTGCGTTTAGGGTCTTGTGATATCTACCCAGTCGCTCAACCACGCCGGCAGTGGCCTGCGGGATGATTCGAATCGAGCGAATCAGCAGCAGGGCAATGGTGACCAGCACCAGGGCCGTGAAAATGCCTCCGATGTCGAACAGGTTCAGTAGTTCCATGTCATCTCACAATCAGTGTCGCGCCATCGATCTCTTCGACGACTAGTTTTGCTCCCTCGGAGCGCATGCCCTCTCGGACTCTTGCGGTCCAAACCTCGCCCCAAACCTTCGCCTGACCACCGTGCTCGGTGATCTCGGTGAGGGCTAACGCCTCCCTGCCGATTAGAGACTGGGTGTTGGTCAATCGCTCCGGCTTCTCGCCCTGCCACTTCTTGATAAGCGGGCGAATATATACAAGAGCACCGATGGCCGCTCCCAAGAAACCCAGTGCCTGCACCCAAAGCTCAAACCCGAGCAGCGACAGCACGAGAGGGACAATCGCTGCAACCGCGAGCGCCGCAAAGTAGAGACCATAAGTCAATAGTTCAACTACGACCAGAACACCTATCACTGCAAGCCAGACAAAAGTCATGCCCCACCCTTTCCAAAGCTGAGTCCAGCCTAAGCGAAAGCAATGACAGTTTCCTGAGGAATCTACCTGTGGGCTGGCTTAGGTAGTAGCTCGCTCGAGTACTCTGCCTCCTCAGGGAGATTCGCGCTGATGTGTTCGAAGTCCTCATCACTGAGCTCGATCTCTGTGGCGCTAACGCAATCCAAAATGCTCTCAGCCCGGGTGGCCCCCGGAATTGGCGCGAACTGCTTGGGCACCAAAACTGGTTAACTCTCAGCATGAAGAAGTTTCTCAAGTGGTTCGGGCTTGGCTTGCTGGGCATTTTGCTAGTGGGTCCGTTTCTGATTCCGGTGAACACATCCGGCACGTTGACCAAAGAGCAGGCCGCCAGCGAGATCTGGGGCGATAAGTCGAATTGGATTGAGCTCGCAGGCCACGAGGTGCATTACGTTCAGGCCGGAGACCCGGAGTCTGAGCGACTAGTGGTTCTGCTGCACGGCTTTGGAGCAAGTGCCTACAGCTACCGAGATGTCCTGGAACCGCTGGC
>CAXNHX010000036.1:0-9359 GCA_964202305.1 Aquiluna sp. | reverse complement strand
TTCTTGCCCGCATCGGTTGAGGCTCGGCGATCGCTGATTGAGAAGATCTCAGAGAGCTACTTGGCCCGAGGTTTTCAGCAAATTGAAACTCCCGTGGTTGAGGACTTGGAGCGCCTGAGCTCTGGCCAGGGTGGCGACAACGAGAAGCTGGTTTTCAAGATTCAAAAGCGGGGCGAGGAGTTCGATCGCGCACTGGCCGATGGTGGGGAGTTGTCGGACCTAGGTCTGCGTTTCGACCTAACCGTGCCTCTGACTCGCTACTACGCCACCAATCACTCAAAACTTCCGAGAGTCTTCAAGGCAATGCAAATCGGCCCGGTATTCAGGGCCGAACGACCCCAGAAGGGCCGCTATCGCCAGTTCATGCAGTGCGATATAGACATCATTGGTGATGACTCGCTGGCTGCAGAAGCCGAGCTGATTACCGCCTCGCTGGCTGCACTGGCCAGTCTTGGTGTGAAGGGTGCCATCATCCGCATCAACCACCGCGAACTCTTGAAGTCAAACATCGCAGCTCTAGGCGTGAGCGATGCCGATGCACTTTCCGCCATGATCACCATCGACAAGTTGGACAAGATCGGAATCGATGGTGTTGCCAAAGAACTCGGAGAGAAGTTCGGCGATGACGTTGCCTCTGAGACTTCGAAGTGGCTGGGCTCGCTCGCACAAACATCGGTTCCTGAGATTCTGAAACCACTTATGGAAGCGGTTGGGGCGAGTGCAAAGAGTTTGAGGTATGACCCCACGCTGGTTCGCGGTATGGGTTACTACACCGGAACCATCTTTGAGATTGAGCACCCCGAGTCGAGCAGCTCTATCGGAGGGGGCGGTCGCTATGACGGCATGGTTGGCAAGTGGCTCGGTAAAGACGTTCCCGCGGTTGGCATCTCGCTTGGCTTCGAGCGAATTGCAGATTTGCTGGGGGATAGCGCAGCGATCAACGACTTCCGCGTCTTGGTTTACGAACCCGCACAGCTTGCAACCGCGATCAGATTGCAGAGTGACCTGGTTGCCGCAGGACACAGGGTTCGTCTCGAACAAAAGCCCAAGAACCTCAAGAGTTTGCTTGAGGAGATGAGCGCGGCGGGAGCATCGAGCTTCGCAATTCTCGGTGAAGAATAACCCAACATCGGGGATCTGGAATTCAAGCCACTGAGCTAAATCGCTAAGCTAGGGGCGAATACAGCGCGGTCTTCTCTCATTTCTTTACGCAACGAAAATCACTAGGAGATTACTTTGTCCATCATCACCGCAATCGGCGCTCGCGAAATCCTCGATTCCAGAGGAAACCCAACTATCGAGGTTGAGGTCCTGCTGGCCGATGACAGCTTTGGTCGTGCCGCAGTGCCATCAGGCGCGTCAACCGGTGCTTTCGAGGCACACGAGTCCCGCGATGGTGACAAGAAGCGATACCTAGGCAAGGGTGTTCAGAACGCAGTCAAGGCCGTCATCGAGAAGATCGACGAAGAGCTTGTTGACTTCGATGCCACCGACCAGCGCCTGGTGGATGCAGCCCTGATCTCGATTGATGGAACTGCGAACAAGTCCAAGCTGGGGGCTAACGCAATTCTCGGTGTCTCACTGGCCAACTCACGTGCTGCAGCTGAGAGCTGCAACCTACCTCTCTACCGCTACCTCGGTGGATCAAACGCCTTTGTCTTGCCAGTGCCACTGATGAACATCATCAATGGTGGTGCTCACGCTGACAACGGCGTTGATATTCAGGAATTCATGATTGTTCCTCACGGTGCCGAGACATTCTCTGAGGCTCTTCGCTGGGGCACTGAGGTCTACCACACCCTCAAGAAGCTCTTGAGCGACAAGAACTTGGCAACCGGTTTGGGTGATGAGGGTGGTTTCGCACCTGACCTACCAACCAACCGCGCAGCTCTGGATCTGATCTCCGAAGCCATCGGTCTTGCCGGCTACAAGCTCGGCAGTGAGATTGCCCTTGCTCTAGATGTTGCATCCACCGAGTTCTTCGATGAGAAGACCGGCAAGTACAGCTTCGAGGGCAAGGAACTCTCTGCAGGTGACATGATCGCCTACTACGAGGAACTGCTTGCAAACTACCCACTGGTTTCGATTGAGGACCCGCTAGCCGAGGATGACTGGGCTGGTTGGACTGAGATCACCGCGAGACTTGGTTCTAAGGTTCAGCTGGTTGGAGATGACCTCTACGTCACCAACCCAGCGCGGCTTCAGAAGGGCATCGACCTAAAGGCAGGCAATGCAATTTTGGTGAAGGTTAACCAGATTGGAACCCTAACCGAGACCATGGACGCTGTTTCTTTGGCTCAGCGCGAGGGCATGAAGGCCATCATCTCTCACCGTTCCGGTGAGACAGAGGACACCTTCATTGCTGACCTAGCGGTTGCGACCAATGCGGGTCAGATTAAGACCGGTGCCCCGGCTAGAAGCGAGCGCGTTGCCAAATACAACCAGCTGCTTCGAATCGAAGAGGAATTGGCTGACGCCGCTCACTACGCCGGTCGCTCAGCATTCCCACGTTTCCAGGGGTAGCTAACGGCTAACCTTCACCCTTGGCTTTAGACTTTTGAGCCATGGCTAGAAAGCGCGAACCCAAGATTCCTGTGTCAATGACGCAGGGACGCATGCTGGTTCGCATGCTGAGGCTGAACAGCGTTTCAGTTAGCGTGATTGCCGTCATCGTGCTCGGTTCGTTCCTGGTGGCTCAAGACGTTCAAACCTTTCTAAACCAGCGCCGAGAAATCGTTGAGATGGAGCAATCCATTGAATTGGCGAGGCAGTCGGTCGAGGACATGGAGGCCGAGCGTGATCGCTGGCAGGACCCGGTTTACATTCGCTCTCAGGCCCGTGACCGGCTCTATTACGTGCTTCCCGGTGAGGTCTCCTACCTAGTTATGAATGCCGAGGGCATGGATTTTTCCGACACCTCTGGCACCCTCGGCGAGATTCTGGCCGATCGGCGAAGTGCGGATGAGATTTCACAAGAGGTCATGGCAGCCAAGGACAACTGGGTCGACTCTCTGATGGAGTCGTTTCTGAGGGCGGCTTTGGACACTCCGGTGGTTGAAGATTGAGCATTTCCGAGGCAGATGTCGCTGAGGTCACCAGGCAACTTGGCAGGCCAGCGCGCGACATCCTAGAAATCGCGGCACGCTGTGTTTGTGGTAGGCCTTTGGTTGTGAAGACAAACCCTAGGCTTCAAGACGGGACTCCTTTCCCAACCCTTTACTACCTAACCCAGCCCGCGGTCACCGCGGCCGTCTCCACTCTCGAAGCCACAGGACTAATGGCGCAGTTGCAAGAGCGCCTGGCTCAAGAGCCAGAGCTGCAGGCTCAATATCAGGCAGCCCACGAAAGCTATCTCGCAGAGCGTGAGGCGATTCTGGATGTTGAGGAAACCAAGAACTTCTCAGCGGGCGGGATGCCTGAAAGGGTCAAGTGCCTGCACGCGCTGGTGGGGCACTCGCTAGCCAAGGGACGGGGAGTGAATCCAATCGGGGACATTGCCTTGGAGAACCTGAGTTGGTCTCCTGATCACTGCAGTTGCCAATAGTCCAAAACAGCCTCGGGCTTGCCATCTGTTTACGCAAATCCGCTACTCTATTGGAGTTAGCTCCCCTTGCACCGAAGCTCAAGCTGGCCTTGCGCATCGGGCGTGAGAAGCCGGTTGGACAAACAAAAAACAAAGGTAAGCCGCAAAACATGACAGTTGCGACAACATCGTCAAAGACGCCAAAAGCAGTTCTGGAAGCGACCTTGAACAAAAGGCCTCCCCAGCGCATCCTCATCATTGGTGGTGGTTACGCCGGTTTCTACACAGCCTGGAAGCTCGAGAAGCTGCTGAAGCGAGGCGAAGCAGAGGTCACCCTTGTAGACCCACTTCCATACATGACCTACCAGCCTTTCTTGCCAGAGGTGGCAGCCGGATCGATTGAGCCAAGGCACGCTGTTGTCTCTCACCGCCAGCACCTCAAAAAGACCAAGTTGATCACCGGACGCATGCTGAAGGTGAACCACAAGCTGAGGAAAGCGACGATCGAGATTGAGGGCACCAAGAACCTCGTCATCGAGTACGACCAGGTCGTAATGACTGCGGGAGCAGTTACCCGAACCTTCCCCATCAAGGGCATCGCCGAAGAGGCGATTGGTATGAAGACCATTGAGGAAGCGGTCGAGATCCGCAACCGCCTGGTAGGAAACTTCGATCGAGCATCCTCTTTGCCCAAGAATGACAAGAACCGTAAGCGACTGCTCACCACAATCGTGGTCGGCGGCGGCTTCGCCGGTATTGAGGCGTTTGCTGAGCTTCGAAGTGCCGCGACCTACCTCCTGCGCTACTACCCAGAGATTGGGTTTGATGAGGTCGAGTTCCACCTAATCGAGGCCATGGGCCGCATCATGCCTGAGGTCTCCCAAAAAACCAGCGAGTGGGTCATCAAAAACCTCGACAAGCGCGGTGCCAAGATTCATCTGAACACCCAGGTCGAGTCCGCGGATCGCGGCATTGTGAAGCTTTCCACCGGCGAAGAGATGCCATCGGACCTGATCATCTGGACTGCAGGTGTGGCTGCTGCACCTGTTGCTAAGAACTGCGATTTCCCACTGGATGCCAGATTCCGTGTCCTCGCGAATGCGAAGCTTCAGATTGTTGACGGCGAAAAGGTAATCCCCGGAGCCTGGACAGCTGGCGACGTTTCGGCCGTTCCTGACCTATCGGGCGGCGGTGTGGGTGGCTACTGCGTTCCCAACGCTCAGCACGCCGTGCGCCAGGCAAAGCTGTTGGCTAAAAACATAGCGGGCAGTATCCGCGGTGAAGTTCCGCGCGAGTACCTGCACAAGAACCTCGGTGCCGTTGCCGGTCTCGGTATTGGAGTTGGAGCTTTCCAGTCAGGCAAGCTCGCATTCACGGGCTTCATCGCTTGGATTGCACACCGCGGTTACCACGGGCTTGCAATGCCAACCTGGGAGCGCAAGATTCGCGTCGTTGCGGGCTGGCTTTGGAACCTGCTTTTGGGCAGGGACCTGGTGAGCCTCGAGGCTGTTCGTAACCCTCGATTATTCTTCTCGACCTGGGCAACCAAGCCGAAGAAGTAATTACTTTCTAGGATTGAAGACCCGGGGTAATTCCCGGGTCTTTTTTCATAGCCCCGATAGCCCAATGGCAGAGGCAGACGACTTAAAATCGTCACAGTGTCGGTTCGAGTCCGACTCGGGGCACAAACAATTCACTCGTTTCTAACAGCCACATCTCAGCTACCCGCCATAATGTTGTGTGGTCTAGTCAAGGAGAGTGGATGGAAGTCTTACTGGTAATCCTCGCGATCGCCGCCGTCATTGGAATCTACCTTTGGGTCACCTACAACGCCCTGGTTGCCCTCAAGGTTCGCGTCGATGAGGCCTGGAGCGACATCACTGTTCAGCTCAAGCGCCGTGCTGACCTAATCCCAAACCTGATTGACACCGTGAAGGGCTATGCCGCTCACGAAAAAGAGGTTTTTGAGAACGTAACCAAGGCCCGTGCCGCGACAGTTTCCCCTGAGGCGCTTGAGCACCCGCAGCAGGCCGCTCAGGCGGAGGGCATGCTCCAGGGAGCCCTAAAGAGCCTGTTCGCAGTCTCTGAGGCCTACCCTCAGCTGGTTGCCTCAACCAACTTCCTCGAGCTGCAGCGCGAGTTGACCGACACCGAGGACAAGATCATGGCCTCCAGACGGTTCTTCAACGGTGGCGTTCGTGAGCTGAACACCAAGATTCAGCAGTTCCCAAACAATGTATTTTCCAACTCGCTTGGTTTCAGTGAGCGCGAGTTTTTCGAAGTCGACAACATCGCAGCTATCTCAGAGCCTCCCAAGGCTCAGTTCTAGGGGTTTAGTTGTATTCGGCAATAGCCGCCAACAAGCGCAATACCGTGATTATCATCACTTTATTTGTCGCGCTCATTGGAGGTCTTGCCTGGCTCTTTGGTGAGGCATCCGGCAATGGTTCGAGTGCGATTCTGATCATTCTTTTCGCGGCTGGCTACGCCCTCTTCCAGTACTACGCAGCGAGCTCGATAGCGCTGAGCATGTCGGGAGCCCACCAGATTCAGAAGCGGGATAACCCAAGGCTCTGGAACATGGTTGAGAACCTTGCTATCTCTCAGGGCATGCCAATGCCCAAGGTTTACATCATCAATGATCCGGCTCCAAACGCCTTCGCTACCGGTCGTAATCCTGAAAAGGCAGTCGTGGCGGCAACCACTGGGCTGCTCGAGATCATGGATGACAATGAACTCGAGGGCGTGATGGCTCACGAGCTTGGTCACGTGAAGAACTACGACATCCGCGTGTCCATGATCGTCTTTGGGTTGATTTCAGCAATCGGCATCTTGGCGGACTTTGCAATTCGCATGGCCTGGTACTCCGGCATGAGCCGCAACCGCGACTCTGGACAACTCGGCATGATTTTGATTTTGGTTGGCGTTGTCGGCTGGATTATTGCAGCCCTGATCGGCCCGCTAGTTTCCGCGGCAATCTCTCGGCAGCGTGAATACCTTGCGGATGCTTCGGGTGCGGCAATGACCAGATACCCAGATGGCCTAGCCTCCGCACTGAAGAAACTCGGGGATTATGGGCGCCCAATGCAGCGCGCAAACAGCGCCATGGCTCACATGTACATCAACGACCCGATCAAGCCGGGGCTCGTTGAGCGAGCATTCTCAACACACCCTCCGATTCCGAAACGCATTGAGCGCCTAAAGAAAATAGGCACCAGCTTCTAAATCGCTAGACTTTCTCTCATTCTTAGATTGAAGGTTTAGTTATGGCCAAGGCAAGCATGCCGTCCCTGCAAGATTTCTCTAAAGCGCAGCAGAGAATCGCCGGGATTGCCATTCAGACCCCAATGCTTCAAAGCCACTGGCTCTCAGAGGAAACCGGCGCCAACGTTTGGTTCAAGTGTGAGAACCTGCAGCGCACCGGTGCTTACAAGCTTCGCGGTGCTTACAACATGATCTCCCAGCTTTCAAAAGAGGAGAAGGCCAGGGGAGTAGTTGCAGCCTCCGCAGGCAACCACGCGCAGGGTGTTGCCATGGCAGCGCGAGAGTTGGGCATCAAAGCCACCATCTTTATGCCGGTCGGGGCATCGCTGCCCAAGTATCAGGCCACCGTTGGCTACGGGGCGAATGTCGTGCTTACCGGTGCAATCTTTGACGAAACGCTCAAGGCTGCCAAAGAGTTCACCGAGGCATCTGGCGCGGTCTTTATCCCACCCTTCGATCACGCTCAAATCATTCACGGGCAGGGCACCGTCGCCCTTGAAATCCTTGAGCAGTTTCCCGATGTCGAGAACATCGTGGTCTGCCTTGGTGGCGGGGGTCTCACGGCCGGTGTCGCAGCGGCTGCGAAGCTCAAGGCCAAGGAGCTTGGCAAAAAGGTCAAGGTTTATGCGGTTCAGGCAGAGCTTGCAGCTGCTTGGCCACCATCTCTGAAGGCAGGTAAGCCGGTTGAGGTGAAGGTAAACCCAACCATCGCTGACGGCATTGCAGTTGCCAAACCAGGTAAGGTCCCGTTCGAAATCATCGAAGAGTTTGTCGACAAGGTTGTCACGGTCACCGAGGATGAGATGGCCAGGGCAATGCTCGGTGTGATGGAGAACCACAACCTAGTGGTCGAAGCCGGCGGAGCGGTTGGAGTGGCAGCTCTTCTTGGAAAGAAGTTGAAGCTCAAAGGCAACACCTGCGTGATCGTCTCGGGTGGAAACATCGACCCACTGCTTCTGCAGCGCGTCATTCGTCACGGCCTAGTTGCCTCAGACCGCTACACCAACATTGCAGTCATGCTCCCAGACCGACCCGGTCAGCTGGTCCGCACTGCTCAAGCGGTGGCTGCAGCCCATGCCAACGTGGTTGAGGTGCTGCACACCCGCCATGGCAACGGCCTAGAAATCAGCGAAGTTGAGCTTGACCTGAGTGTCGAGACTCGTGGCAAGGAACACCGCGAGGAAGTAATCGAGTCGTTGAAAAAGGCTGGACTAAAGCCCAGGCTGTTTAACTCCTAGAACTCGAAGTTCTTTATCCCTGTTACCTCAACAGTGATTTCTTTGCCCGCGGGGGTCTTGTAACTGACCATGGAGCCAACCTTCTGGCCGGTGACAGCATTGCCGATTGGAGAGTCCGAGGAGTAGACCTCTAGGTCGCCATCCTCAATCTGCTCCTCGAACTTGGTCCCCTCAAAAATCTCGTGAGAGCCGAGGAAGAACTCCATGTCGCGCCCGTTCAGTTTGCACTGAATCATAAGTCCCTGTTTCACAATGCCATCTCCGGCATCGGCAGTGCCGATCTCGGCGTTGGCGAGAATGATCTCCAAACGATTGATTCTTGACTCGAGCTTGCCCTGTTCTTCTTTGGCCGCGTGATAGCCGCCGTTCTCCTTTAGGTCGCCCTCTTCACGAGCCTCTTGGATTTTTTTGGCGATAGCGCTGCGCTCAACCAGGATCAGGTCCTCCAGTTCCTTGAGCAGGCGGTTATAGGCATCCTGCGTCAACAGCAACGAGTCGCTCATTAGGTTTCTCCTGGTTACGAATAAAGGCTCGCTAAGCGAGCCAGTCGACATATGTTATCTCAGTCGACACTCATCAACCAAGCCCGTCACTGCCATTTCCGTGGTGTTCACAGAGACAGTGTGGCGGTTGGTCTGAAAATCACTCGGGCCAAGTTCAACTTCGATATACCCAACGGTGAGGTAGGAGTTGTTTAGGGTTTCGATGGTGCAGACAACAGTGGCATCGGTTGGCTTGGTGACCTCGAAGTCAACCTCGGTCTGCCACTGGGAAATAACCCGGAACCCAACATCCCGATGAGAGATGGGGGAGAAGTTGGCAATTCCGAACCACATCGCCACAATCGTCATCAGCGCAACCCCAACTATGGCAAGGGTTCGGAAACGCTTGGGATCACCGGCGGGCTTTTGCCCGTAGCGCTTGGCGAGGAGGTCCTGATTTGGTTCCATGGTTCTATAAGGCTAAGCCAAAGGTGGAATACTTGAGGCCATGAACCTACTGCTCGGATTCCTGATTGAAGTCACGACAACCCCAACCCCGGTTGCCGATGACACCTACAACTCTCCGGGCACGATTGGCTTCCTAGTTACCTTTGGCGTCGCGATCGTAGCCGTGCTGTTGATTTTTGACATGAGCCGGAGGATCAGGGTCTCCCGCTACCGTGCTGAGATTCGCGAGAAGCTGGCTCAAGAGGAGCTAGACAACCTAATTGTTGAGAAGCCCGAGCGCCCAGAGCCGCCTAAGAAACCGAACCGATCGAACCAGGAACCGGATCCAGGCCAATAAGTAGCGCTGCCACCCAGTGGCAGAAGAATGCGGCAACCGTAAGCGCG
>CAXNHX010000035.1:0-9482 GCA_964202305.1 Aquiluna sp. | reverse complement strand
GCTCTCGCTCACCCTCCAGCATCTTGTGGTTGGTGAAGTCGAGAGTCAGCTGGTAGCCGAAGGCCTTTTCTTCCAATTGTTGGATTGCTGCCGATCCATTCGTGAGTTCAAGACCCTGAATCCTTGGGCAGCTAGCAATTTCGCAGTAGTTAACGTCGCCGGTATCGAGCTGCTGGACCCGGGTCTTAGGAAACTCCACGGCTGAGAAATTAAGTGCGAACCCAAGAAATAGAAACAGCGACAAGACATTCGCAATGTGCAAGGCAGTGCGCTGCCCCTTTGGGGTCAGAAGCCAGGGTCTTTTCAATTCGGTGTCATTACTTAGTTGTGTTGAGACAAAGTTATTGCATCAGACCAGAAAGAGTCTCCAAGAGTAGCCAGAAGTTAGTTACGGCAGTTACTTCTGGAGCACTACATCGCAAGAGTTGCGTATGACAAGCTCTGGATTCAGTTGTTCAAAGTTCGGCTTACCCTCGCCGGCCATCTGCGATTGAAGCATCGCAATCGCTCGGGATCCAAACTCTGAGAAGTCCTGCCGCACCGTAGTGAGTGCGGGGCGGTAGTGCTTTGATTCCTCAAGGTCATCGAACCCGACGATGCTTACATCGCGAGGGACCTCGAGACTCTTTTGATTCAGAGCATGTATTAGACCAAGGGCCATCTTGTCGTTGCCTGAGAAGACAGCGGTGAATTTCTTGCCCGAGGAAATTAGGTCTTTTCCGAGCTTGTAACCGGAATCTGCTGACCAGTCACCCTCGTAGATCATGTCAGGCTCAAGATGAGCCTCCCTCATTGCGCGCTCGAAGCCCTCTCGTCGGTCGTCAGAGTCAATCAGACCATGAGGCCCAGAGAAGTGGACGATCTTTTTGTGACCGAGGCTGATTAGCTGATGCGTTGCGCGGTAGGCGGCAATCTCATTCTCTAGCTTGATGCGGTAACCGAAATTGTCGGGACCCGCCTTGCAAAAGACCAGCGGAAGACCGTTGGCCAGCTGGACCAGCTCATCCAGACCCTCCTTGCGAGCCGAAATCACGACAATCCCTGCGAGGCCCTGGTCCAATAACCGGAACATGGCATGTCGCAAGCTCTCATCTGCCTTTCTGTCGAAGGTGGTAATTGATGTTAGGAAATTTGCTTTGGTGGCCTCGACGCTCACCTCACTAAGGATTTTGAGAGAGCCGACCAAATTGGCATCAGAGATTATTAGGATTCCAACGGTTGCAGAGCTGCTGGTGACCAGAGAGCGGGCATGCAGGTTAGGTCTGTAGTCAAGTTGCAGCATGGCCTTTTCAACTTTTAACTTGGTTTTTTCGCTCACATACTGCTGCCCGTTGAGAACCCTGGAGACGGTGGTGTGTGACACGCCAGCCAGCTTGGCAACATCATGCAGGCCGGCACGCTTTTTCTTGCTCAAGAGAGCCCCCTTGCCACTCGGAATCCAATGTTTCCAGCGATCGAATCTTGCGGTGTTTGGTTCCTGGCGCTGACTCGATATCTGTTGCAGTAAGAATCGTGACACAGGTAAGACCCACCTCGGGTAACCTTCGGTCGGTTTGCAAGTGGGACTGAGCTACTGGGAGAAAAGTCTGAGGCTGTCCACTCCCAAACATTCCCAGAAAAGTCGTAGCCTCCGAAGCCGTTAGCGCGAAAGCTCTTCACCGGGCTGGTGCCCAAAAAACCATCCTCCGCAGTGTTTTCACCTGGAAACACCCCCTGGAAGATGTTGCATTGCCAACGGTTGTCTGCCAGGAGCTCATTGCCCCACGGGAAACGATTTGACTTCAGCCCCCCGCGGGCGGCTTTCTCCCATTGCTCCTCAATCGGGAGAAAAAAGTTTCCCCACTCGCAAAAAGCAAGTGCATCCGCATAACTGATGTGGACCGCAGGGTGATTTGACAAATCCAAGTCCGATTCTGTCCCGCCAGTTGGATTTCTCCAGCTAGCCCCTGCGACCCCCTGCCACCACCAGGCTGACTCAGATACTCCTATAACCTCGGCGGCTTGGGGAACTAGAAGGTGGAACACAAAAGACCAGCCTGCTCTTTCAGCTTCGGTGGTGTAGCCGGTTTCGTTCGTGAATTTTGCGAACTGGGCGTTGGTTACGGGCGTGCTCGAGATCTCAAAGCCCTCGAGTTCAAGCTCGCGAACCGGCCCCTCAGAATCAAGAGGGTTTGCATCCACGTCACTACTGCCCATCGAGAAAGTTCCCCCAGGTACTGTCACAAATTCCAATGTGTCAGCGCCAAAAAACCCCGGGGTGTTCACGAAATTCAGGGGCTTGGCCGAGAACAAAACGTTCTGCGTTGAACCCGCACAACAACTTTTCACTGCATCACCCTAGCCTGGTCCACAAAGTGCTTTCGTTATGTGAACGTTAACATAAGTTCACGTTAACCTGTTTTTTTAATGCGTTACTTGTGTCAACCAAAAAAAGGAAGTTCAGTTTGAGCAAGACAGCTACCAAGGCAATTGAAATGGATTCGCAAACCCTGACCCGATTGATCGAGGAGTGGGACCCAGCAAATGACGAGGTGCTTTTGTTGCCGGAGGCCACCGCCCCCGGATACTGGGTTGGTTGCCCAGGAGTATTTCAAGATGGCGACAAGACTTACATGACCTACCGCCGCCGTAGGCCACGCAATCTTGGAGCGGAGCGCGGTTGGCACTGTGGCATTTTGGAGATTACCAAAACCGACTCAGGGCACAAAACCAGGGAGGTCTGGTCGGTCCACAAAGACGAACTTGGTACCGCATCAATGGAGCGCTTTGCCATCAGCAAGACCCGAGACGGTTACGAGCTCTACCTGTCCTATGTTGACCCAGCTGATGACCGCTGGAGGGTAGACGTTGTGAAGGCCTCTGATCTTCAAAGCTTTGACGTGAGCACCCGAAAGGCAGTTCTAACTGCCGAGTCCACAAATACTCAGGGTGTCAAGGACCCCTTCTTCTTTGAGGAAAACGGGATGGAGTGGATGTTCCTAAGCGTTGCCAAATCCGGAGAGATTGATGATCCGATCAAGGCTCATGGAACCAAAGACATTTTCAACACCGTCTACGCCAAGAGCGCTACGGGGGTCGCGGTTCGTGAGCTCGGCTCCTCCGAATGGGAGTGGAAGGGGTATGTGCTTACCCCAGACAATGACTCTGCTTGGGATGCAAACACTCGAAGAATCAACTCCGTGATAGCACTTAGCGATGGCTACCTGGCTTTCTACGACGGCAAAAATTCCCACGAGGGCAACTACGAGGAGCAAACAGGAATTGCCCTCAGTCAGGATCTGATGAATTGGAAGGTGGCAACACCTAATTCTCCGATCATCGTTTCTGAGTCGGCTTCCGGCTCGCTTCGCTACGTAGACTTCCGGATCCAATCCGGGAAGCTCGACCTCATTTACGAAGTAACCAGACCGGATGCCTCACACGATACGCGGATTCATAGTTTCTAAGTTGCCCACCTATCGCTGAACAAAGGTAACCCCAATGAAGTGGTTGAAAAATAACAGGTTCTCAAGAGCCACACTGAACACCATGGCTCTACTGCTGGGCATCGGACTCTGGACCTACGGCAACGCCATTGGTCTGGCGCTCCCATCACCAGAAGAAGTGGTGTCGAGATTCTTCAAGCTTATTGAATCCGGCCTCATTGTCGCCGACATAGGGGCCTCTCTGCAGCGCGTGCTAATTGGCTTTGCTCTTGGAACGACAATCGCTATTCCAGTGGGGTTCCTAATGGGCTGGTATTGGATCGCTCGCGGACTGATTGAGCCCTACGTGCAGTTTTTCCGCACCGTTCCGCCGCTCGCGATCATTCCATTGGCAATCGTGCTGTTCGGTATTGGAGAGGAGCCAAAGATTCTGGTGATCTCGCTGGCAGCCTTCTTTGCCTGCGTGATTGCTACCTTCCAAGGGGTTGTGAATGTCGATAAAACCCTAATCAACGCCGCAACCGTATTAGGAGCCAAGGACGGCGCAATTTTCTTCAGGGTTGTTGTGCCATCCTCTGCACCATTCATTTTGGTTGGTATGAGGCTGGGGCTGGGTTCCTCCTGGGCAACACTGGTAGCCGCTGAACTAATCGCCGCGCAACAGGGACTCGGGTTCCGGATGCAACAGGCGCAGCTTTACTACCAACTGGACACAATCTTTGTCGGATTGTTGCTGATTGGATTCTTAGGCCTCGCAATGGATCGAATCTTGCTGCTGGCCGAACTCAGACTCACATCATGGCAAGAGCGGAGGGTCAGCTAATGGAGCGACTACCAAAGATTCAGGTAAACAACCTCAAAAAGACTTTCCCACTCAAGGACCAGGACTTTGTTGCGCTAGATGGCGTCTCTCTTGACATTCAAGATGAGGAGTTCGTAACGGTTGTGGGCCCCTCGGGCTGTGGCAAGACCACACTCCTAAACGTGATTGCGGGTCTAGAGAAGGCCAGCGGTGGCGAGGTGTTGGTTGACGGCCAGAAGGTATCCGGTCCCTCACCAGAGCGTGGAGTGATATTCCAGCAGTACGCACTTTTTCCCTGGCTAACGGTTCGTGAGAATGTCGAATTTGGGCTAAAGCTTGCCAAGAAGTCCAGGAAGGAAACTCGGGAGACTGCCGCTCACTTTATTGAATTGGTCGGCTTAACCCAGTTCGCCGATGCGCTTCCAAAGATGCTCTCCGGGGGCATGAAGCAGCGCTGCGCCCTTGCTAGGGCCTACGCAGTGAATCCAAAACTACTTCTCATGGACGAGCCCTTTGGCGCGCTGGATGCCCTAACTCGGGTGAACCTGCAGGGCCAACTTCTACAGACCTGGCAGAGCGAAAAACGAACAGTGATGTTCATCACCCACGACGTTGACGAGGCAGTATTCCTCGCCAACCGCGTTGTGGTGATGGCAGCAAAGCCAGGTCGCATCAAAGAGATCATCGAGGTGGATTTGCCTTACCCAAGGCACGTTGATCTAAGACTCACTCCCCGCTTTGGCGAGTTGAGAAATCGAGTTTGGTCCGCCGTTTACAGCCAGGAGTTAGACCTGGCTTCATACGGGGAACAAGTTTCTGGGCAACCTACCCAGAAGAAAAAGAAGGGAAACTAAATGAGTATGTCAATTCGTCGCAGCAAAGCAGCCGCGATGGCAGCGACACTGTTGGCCGTCCTAACGGGCTGCGCATCAGCAGAAGTCGCAACCCCTTCCAGCCCATCCGAGTCCTCCGGGACAGAGACTGTGGTTGAGGAGACGGTTGCCAAAATCAACTTCGGTTACATCACAGACTTCAACGGCACCAGCCTTTTGGCTATTGCTAAGGAGCTTGGGATCTGGGAGAAGTACAACATTGATGCCAACTACTTCACCTTTACCAATGGCCCGCTACAGATTCAGGCCATGGGTACCGGTGACCTTGACTTTGGTTACATCGGCCCAGGAGCCTTCTGGCTCCCAGCAACCGGTGCCGCCAAGTTCATTTCCGTGAACACGGTGGGTAACGCTGACCGAGTTATCGTTCGTGCAGACTCCGGAATTACCTCGATGGAGCAGTTACGAGGCAAAGAAGTGGCTTATCCAGCTGGAACCTCGGGAGAGCAGATTCTTACTCTCGCGCTTGAGGCCGCTGGAATGACACTTGATGACATCGTCCCAGTGATCATGGACCCATCGACTTTGGTGGCAGCATTCTCGGCCGGCCAAATTGAGGCCGCTGGAATCTGGTATCCAAACGTTGAAGTTATCAAGCAGGCAGTTGAAATCGTCGAGCTTGCCGGTAATGCTGACTTTGAAGACAAGGTTGCCTTCCCGAATGCGTTCGTTGCAAGCAACCAAATTGTTGAAGCGGACCCAGATGTGGTTTCAAGGGTTCAGGCTGCACTCAAGGAAGCCAACGACTACCGATACAACAACATGGACGCCACCATTGAGTTGGTTGCCAAGCAGTTGGGTCTAGACGTTGAGGTTGTGACCAAGGACGCGTCAAATGCCAAGTACCTTTCCACGGCCGAGCTTGAAGCGATAACCAGCGATGGCACCGTCATCAAGTGGCTTGACGCTCTGAACACTTCGTTCGTGGCAGCAGGTCGTTTCGAAGCGATACCGGATGCGTCGACTACATTCCTAATCGATTCATATCTAGCTGCAACTGTTCGCTAGAAGTAAAAGGTAGAAGCTAATGGAACGCCGTAACATGCTTTTTGTTCTGACCGATCAACAACGGGCAGACTCGCTAGGCAGTTACGGCAACCCGCTGGTTGCCACCCCCAATTTAGATTGGCTGGCAGCCAGCGGGACCCGCTTCACCAACTGGTTCACCCCAACTGCAATTTGTACACCTGCTAGAGCATCTCTGATTACAGGCAAGGCACCGTTTAGGCACAAGGTTTTGGCAAACCACGAACGCAACGTGGGTTACATGGAGGAGATCCCAGAGGGAGAATTTTCTTTCGCGGAGAGCCTAAAGGAACAGGGCTATAACGTTGGGCTCTTTGGAAAGTGGCACGTTGGAACTGAGCGGGCTCCGTCAGATTTGGGTTTTGATGGCCCACACCTGGATGGCTGGCACAATGCCGTCAATCACCCGCTGTATCGCAATTACCTGGACGAGCGAGGCCTGCCTCAGTACCAGATCACCGACGAGATCCGCGGCACTTTTCCAAACGGCCACCCCGCTCTCCTAATGGCCGCTCGGCTGCAACAACCGGTGGAGGCAACCTTCGAACACTTCCTGGCAGATTTGGCAATCCACCGCATTGAGCGCTATGCAAAGGATTACAAAGACTCCGGGCAGCCCTTCTTTTTGGCGATTCACTTTTTTGGCCCACATCTTCCATACATTTTGCCTAGTGAGTACTTTGACCTCTACGGCCCTGACGATGTTGAGCTGCCGGATTCAGTGCGAGAAACTTTTGAAAACAAGCCCCCGGTTCAAAAAAACTATTCGGAGCACTGGGCTTTTGACACCATGACCGAGCGTGAATCTCGCCAGTTATTGGCGCTGAGCCTGGGCTATGTGGCGATGATAGATATGGAGCTTGGTCGGGTCTTTGAGGCGATGCGCAAGTACGGGCTGATGGATGAGACCGCTATCTTTTTCTCTTCCGACCACGGCGAATTCACCGGCGCTCATCGCCTTCATGACAAGGGGCCGGCGATGTATGACGACATCTACAAGACCGCCGGCATAGTTCGCATTCCCGGTGCTCCCGAGGGGCAGATTAGAGATGAACTGGTTTCGCTGATGGACTGCACAGCGACGATTTTGGAGTTGGCCGGTGCAGACACCCACCCCGCGACTGACTCGGCTTCGTTGGTTAGGTTGATTGAGGGCAAGCAAACGCCCTGGCGCGACTACATAATCTGTGAGTACCACGGACACCATTTTCCTTATCCGCAGCGCATGATTCGAAGCCATCGGTACAAGTTGGTCGTGAATCCTGAGTCTGTCAACGAGCTATATGACCTCGAAGTCGACCCCTTAGAACTGACTAACGCTTACCAAGACCCAGAACTTGAGACCATTCGCAGTCTTCTGATGTCGGAACTGTATGAGGCGCTCAAGAGTCGCGGCGACAAGTTCTTTCACTGGATGACCTCGATGTACAGCGTGGGTGAGCTAAACCACGATCCCTCAATGGGTCAGCTAGATAAAACACTCGGTAAATCGAATTCCTAGGGACAAGTGGAAAAGCTGACTTCTCTAGGGAAAGATCCAGATCCTAGATTCACACTTGCAAATGAGCGCACTTTCCTAGCTTGGATTAGAACTGCCATGGCGCTGATCCTCGGAGGCATCGTTGTTGCCACCCTGCTTGAGGACGTGGCCCTTCTCAAGAATTTGATAGCTCCACTGTCAATCGTGCTGAGTCTGTCCGGTTCGGTACTTGCAATTTGGGCATGGACCCGCTGGCGCAAGACGGAAGCGGCACTTCGTCTTGGGCACTCACTGCCTATAACAAAAGTGCTAGCAGTCCTGGCTTTAGTAGTCTCCCTTTTTGGCATCACCATGCTGGTAATTGGAACTGGGCTAGCCCTTGAATACTGAACTTGTTGACTCTGGTGCTCAACCTCAGCGCACCGCCCTCTCCTGGCTAAGGACGGCTGCCTCTATCACGTTTGCCGCTTTGTTGCTGTTTCGCTACCAAGTTGAGGCCGGGTTTCACGCGCAGGCTTTCTTACTCGGAGGCCTCACTCTCTTGCTAGCGCCGCTGCTCTTGCTAACGGGCGCATCTCGGTCCCTCGAGGCGTCCCAAAATTGGGATAAGGTCAGTCCGGTTCAGACCTGGAAAATGATGATTTTGAGCATCTCGGTGAGCAGTGTCGGTCTGGTAATTACCGCAGGCTTAGTGAGTATCGCTTCCTAAAGGACTAAGAAGTAAGCCCCTTCCGGCCCAAAACTGGAAATTACCAATAATCAAAGAACTTGCAGCCCCTCGAGGCCACAAAGCCTCGCTAGCCTTGAGGGGTGCAAAAAGACTTAATCAGGATCCACCCTCAGGTTCAGAGGGCCCTCAACGACGGGCGTGCCATCGTAGCCTTGGAGTCGACAATCATTTCTCACGGTTTGCCAAGGCCTAGGAACTATCAGGCTGCCATTGAATTCGAAGAGATCTTGCGCTCCAAGGGGGTTGTCCCGGCGACGATTGCGATCATCAATGGTGTTGCCAACATTGGTCTTGATGCCACCGCGCTGGATGTGATTGCCAACCAGGACATTGCTAAGGCATCGGTGAGGGACATTCCGATCCTGGTGGCAAAGGGACTTTCGGGCGCAACGACGGTTGCCGCCACGGCGCACCTCGCGGCGCTCGCTGGCATCAGGGTCTTTGCTACTGGAGGCCTTGGCGGTGTCCACCGCGGAGCCAGTGAGAGCTTTGATGAATCCGCTGACCTGAGCGTCTTGGCTAATACCCCCATCACGGTCGTGAGCGCTGGAGTGAAATCAGTTCTTGATATATCGGCAACTCTCGAGCGGCTGGAGACGCTGAGCGTTCCAGTGGTTGGGTATAGAACCAACATCTTCCCGAGCTTCTGGCTGAGGGAATCGGAGTTCACTTTGGAGTATCGAGTCGATACACCAGAGGAGATTGCCAACATGATGGTTGCGCAGGATTTGATTGGCGAAGGCGGCGGAATCGTAATCGCGAATCCAGTTCCAGCCGACAAAGCTTGGAACAGGGAGGATCACGACCGAGTACTCGCCACCGCTTTCGCAGCTGCCGACAAGGCTGGAGTTCGAGGCAAAGAGGTAACACCGTTCTTGCTTCAGTTCATCGTTGAGGAATCCAAGGGCAAGTCCTTAGAGGTCAACCTTGATCTTGCTCGCAACAATGTTTCGGTTGCCGGAGACATCGCGCTTGCCTATGCAAACCTTGGGGATGACTAGTGTTCCTAGTCGTTGGCGATGTCATTGACGACATTCTGGTTCGGCCCAAGGGGCCAATCAGAACCAACACCGATGTTGAGTCCGAAATCGAAATCTCAGCCGGTGGCTCAGCGGCCAACTTTGCC
>CAXNHX010000034.1:0-9652 GCA_964202305.1 Aquiluna sp. | reverse complement strand
TTGACTTCGTTGAGCAAGCCCGTTGCAACGTCAAAGACGAAACCACGAACCTGGTCGGTGTGTGGGATGAATGGACTCTGCTTGATGCGAGCGATTGATTGCCTCACATCCTCATCCAGGTCGCTGAAGGCCTCTGCTGCCCACTCTGGCTTGATGCCGGTCTCCTCCTGGATGCTCTTCTTGAATCCGTCATCGCTGAAGGTGAGCATGCCGCAGTCGGTGTGGTGAATCAGGATGATCTCCTTGGTGCCCAACAATCTTTGGCTGATTGCGAGAGAGCGAATTTCGTTGGCGGTGACAACACCTCCAGCGTTGCGGATAACGTGGGACTCGCCCTCCTGGATACCGAGTGCTGCATAGACATTGATTCGGGCATCCATACAGGCCAGCACTGCAATTTGGTTCTTGGGGGGTAGGGGCAGTGGCCCCTGGAAGTTTGCGGCGTATTTCTTGTTGTTCTCTAGGTACTGATCCGTAACGGTCATTGGATTCCTTTCCACCCAAAATTGAATACATTTTTTAGACACGCTGCCTGAGTGTGACGGATTATTACCGATAAGCTTTAGGGCTGGCCTGTTGGCAGCGGAAGAGATAAATGTCAAAGTCAGAAACCACCACTCTCAGAGTGTTGCTGCGGCTCGTACCCTATGTCAAAAAAGCCCTCCCAAGAATTGGATTGGGTATTTTGGCAGGCATCGCAGCGCACATGTTCGCGCTCGCCATTCCCCAACTGCTTCAGGACCTTGTCAACTCGCTGGTGGAGGGTGGGGTAAGTGCATTGATCCCGGCCGTGGCCCTAATTCTTGGTCTCGGCTTAGCAGAGGCACTTTTTGTCCTTCTGCGACGATGGTTAGTTCTTATGCCTGGGACCTACATCGAGGCTTTGATGCGTAACTCCCTTTACTCCAGATTGCAGGATCTCCCAGTTGCTTTTCATGATCGCTGGCCATCGGGCCAGCTGCTCTCTCGAGCCATATCGGACCTTCATCTGATTCGACGCTGGCTGAGCTTTGGTTTGGTGCTGTTCGTTGCGAACCTGGTTACCATAATCGTCGGCTTGTTCCTGCTCTTCACATTCAACTTTTGGTTGGGTCTGATTTTTCTCGTGACCACAATTCCAATCTGGGTGGTTGGGTTTCTATTCGAGAAGAACTATGAGGTTCTAGCGAGACTGTCTCAAGACCAATCCGGAGACCTCGCAACTCGCGTCGAAGAGGCTGTTCACGGAGTCAGGGTCCTGAAATCCTTCGGCCGCGGATTGTTTGCCGCTAGTCAGTTCAGCTCCCAAGCTGGTGAACTTCGCCAGACTGAGTTGGTCAAGGCCAGGGCTGTGGCGAAGATATGGCTCTATTTGATAATGATCCCGGAGCTTGCCATCGGCCTGAGCATGCTGGCTGGAATTTGGTTGGTCTCAACCGGCGAGCTGACGGTCGGAGCGCTGGTAGCGTTCTTTGCCACTGCGATTGTTCTTCGATGGCCAACCGAGTCTTTAGGCTTTTTGCTGTCCTTTACTTTGGAGGCGAAAACCGCAACTGAACGTTTCTTTGAGGTCATGGACGAAGTTAATCCCATTGTCGACCCCAAGAGCCCAAAGAGCGTTCCAGACCCTAAGGGTTTGATCGAGTTCAAGCATGTCTCCTTCGCTTATCCGGACGCTCCGAAGAATGAGAGGCCGCTTCTTGATGACGTGAATCTCCGAATCGAGCCAGGTGAGTCCGTTGCACTCATAGGCATAACCGGTTCAGGTAAGACAACCCTCACCGCCCTATCCACGAGGCTTTATGAGGTTTCAGCTGGCGCAATCGAGATTGATGGGGTTGATGTTCGCGACATGGCTAGGAGCGAATTGCGGTCACTCATTGCCATGGCTTTTGAGGACGCCACTCTGTTTAGTACCTCTGTCCGAGAAAACGTCTTACTGGGCAATCCTGATGCTTCCGAGGAAGACTTGAGGCAGGCGCTTGAAATAGCTCAGGCCCATTTTGTTTACGATCTTCCGGATGGCTTGAATACCACCATCGGCGAGGAAGGTCTCTCGCTATCTGGTGGTCAGCGCCAGCGACTTGCGCTTGCGCGAGCGGTTGCTGCAAAGCCGCGAATTCTGGTGTTAGATGATCCACTCTCAGCCCTGGATGTTGACACCGAGGCTTTGGTCGAGGACGCATTGCGAAACGTCTTGACCACGACTACAGCTTTGATCGTGGCGCACAGGCCATCAACGGTGATGCTGGCCGACAAGGTTGCTTTGCTACAAGATGGTCGCATCACTGCCTTCGGAACCCACCAAGAACTTCTAAAGAGCTCTGAACACTATCGCTGGGTCATCTCCTCGTTAGACGAAGAACAGAAAGTAAGGGAGGTGAACCTATGAGTCTTTACGGCACCAATGATGAAGAGAGAACTGACCTAAACAAGGAGGAGTCTCGCTTTGTACGAGCACGCTCCAGGCGCCTACTAACAAGCCTGCTCCGGCCGCTGCGCCCGAGGCTGATTGCTGCGATTGCTTTGGTTTTGGTCTCCACCGGCTTCCGAGTTGCAGGACCGGCTTTGATCGCCCTTGGTATCGATTGGGCAATTCCTAGGGCCATCGTCCAGGACTTTACGCCGATGTGGACAGTTGTGATTGCCTATCTCTCAGCGGCAGTCCTCACCGCGATTTTGACCTACTACTTCCTGATGCTCACGGCAAAACTTTCTCAGGCGATGCTCTTTGATCTTCGCAATCGGATGTTTGTTCACACTCAGAAGCTCAGCGTTGAGTTTCACGAGCGCTACACAGCGGGGAGGGTGATTGCTCGACAAACATCTGACCTCGAATCGATTGGTGAACTTCTCTCCGGAGGCTTGAGCGAGCTGGTCGTAGGTGGCATGTTCATGATATTTACAGCAGCCGCCCTATTTTTACTGGACCCCACCAGCTTCCTAGTCCTGTTTGGTGCGCTTCTGCCCCTGGGGCTCCTGACTCGCTGGTTCCAGGTGAAGACCAACCGCGGCTACCGCAAACAGCGTGTAGCCTCCAGCCGCCTGATCCAATACTTCGTTGAAACCATGACCGGTATTCGCGCAGTCAAGGCTTTCCGCAAGGAGCCAAAAAACGAAGAGCACTTTGGGGGTCTTGTTGAGACCTATCGGAAACACAACGCTCACCTTATTCAGCTCTTCGGGATCTATGACCCGGGCCTAATAATGATTGGCAATATTACGGTTGCGGCGGTTTTGTTGGTCGGAGGTTTTCGAGTCCTAGAGGGCGATCTTGGAATCGGTGTCCTGACGGCGGCGATCCTTTACGCAAAACGATTCTTTGACCCAATGGAGCAGATCGCGATCTTCTACAACTCCTATCAGTCAGCGGCTTCAGCGCTGGAGAAGATTTCCGGTGTACTCGAGGAGGAACCTACGGTTCCAGAAGCCGAGAACCCCGTCGAGTTCAAAAACGCGAGGGGCAACGTCAGATTCGAAGGCGTCCAGTTCCAGTACTCATCAGGGCCGGTGGTACTGCACCCGATCGACCTTGACATCCCCGCCGGGCAGACGATCGCCCTTGTCGGAACCACAGGAGCTGGCAAGTCAACGCTAGCCAAGCTCATATCGCGCTTCTATGACCCCTCCAAGGGCAATGTGACTATCGATGGCGTCGACATTAGGGACATCTCAAACAGAGACCTGCGTCGTGAAGTGGTCATGGTTACCCAGGAGGCATATCTATTCTCTGGATCCGTGGCCCAGAACATCTTGCTTGGGAGGCCCGAAGCAACCAAGGACGAAGTGATCGCAGCCGCGAAGGCTGTAGGAGCGGAGGAATTTATACTTTCTCTTCCCGATGGTTACGATACCGACGTCAACAAGCGTGGCGGTAGAGTCTCATCCGGCCAGCGCCAGCTGATTTCCTTCGCCCGTGCATTTCTTGCGAACCCAGCGGTTCTAATCCTTGACGAGGCCACCAGCTCGCTAGACATTCCCTCTGAACGCTTGGTTCAGCACGGCCTAAAGACCCTGCTCAAGGGCAGGACTGCGGTGATTATTGCCCACAGGCTCTCAACGGTGACGATTGCTGATCGCGTTCTGGTCATGGAGCACGGTCGCGTTATTGAAGATGGCGCCCCAATGACGCTCGCTGCAGGCAAGGGTAAGTTTGCGCAGCTGTATTCGTCTTGGAAGGCTTCGCAGGTCTAATCGACCAGAAGCGCGATCGCACTCATGGGTGCGAGAGTGGTGGTGAGCATGCCGCCAATAATCTGGTAGCTGCCACCATCAATTAGGTCGATGTATTCTCCATCGGGGAGCGTCGTTTGAACTGAGACCGGCTTCTCTTCGGTGTCAAAAACGTTGGTGATGAAGTAGCCAATGCTCTCCCTCGCAAAGCCATACACGCCGCGCTCAACGTGCTTCTCAACAATCGGTGCAGCTTGCACCTTTTCTCTGAATCCAATCATGTTGACGGTTGATTGCCAGCGGTGCTGACAGATCCATTCGTAGTCCTTGTATTCAGTCTTTAGTCCTTCAACTCCGCTGCAGTCAGCGTCTACAACCCCGTCCACTAACTCATAAGGCCCTGCGTCATAGCTGGTGAATGCGTAGGAGCTGTAGAGCATTGGCTGGCCGTAGTCCTCGGCCAGCATCATCGCGGTTGCCAGCTCGAAGTAGCGGGCGTCGCGGTAGTTCAGGGTCTCACCGTTGCGCTCGGTGTCATGGTTTGAGACGAAGGACACTGTTTGGTCACTCGGGGTGAATCTGAGGAATCTTGCTCGAGAGGCTGCCGGTGTGACTACCTCGCCCTTGAAGTAGCTGCGCATGTTTCTGGCGTAATCGAACTCCCAGACATCTCCTGAATCCAAGTACTGCTCGGGCTGAATCGGTTCTCCGCCGCCGCGAATCACCTCGTGAATGACTCGTGTTCCCTCGGGTAGCTGGTCAACAATTGCTTTCACGTCGGGGGCAAACATGTGCTTGGCGGCATCAATTCGGAAGCCTGCAACGCCCAGAGAGAGTAAGTCATTGAGATAAGCCAGGATTGTCTGCTGCACCTTTTCGCTCTTGGTGTCGAGGTCACTGAGCCCCAGAAGCTCGCAGGTTTGCACCTGCATCAGGTCCTTGTAGTTCTGAATCTGGCCGTTGTCCGTTAGGAAGCAGCGGTGGAAGTCATCGCGGGTGTAAAGGCCCGGGTACTCGTACTTGGTGAACTCAGTCCCGGCACTGCCAACCCCAGAGTCTTGCCCAGTCATGTGGTTGATCACGGCATCGGCGATGATCTCCACACCGTGCTCGGCGCAGGTGGCGCTCATGTTTGCAAACTCTTCTCGGCTACCAAGGCGGCCCTCGATTTGGTAGCTAACCGGCTGGTAGACGGTCCACCACGCACCTCCGGTGATGTGCTCTTGCGGGGGAGAGGTCAGGACCCAGTCAATCCCAGCCTCACCCAGAAAATCGCACTCAGTGGCTATTGAGTTCCAGCTCCACATGAACAGCTGCACACCGACTTGGTTCTCAAAGCGTTCAGGGACTGGCGGGGCGACCTCGATAGAGGTTTCTGGTTCAGTAGAGACGCAGCCTGCCAGCAGAGAAGCGGCTGCCAAGATCGAGAGTATTTTCAGTCCAAATCGCACGTGGCAATGCTAACCGATAGGCTAAGCAAGGCTGTTTCCGCGCGCTTCGCGCCCTTTTTCAGGAGAACAATGAGCAAAATCAAAGTGGTTGGCAAGGTCGTCGAACTAGACGGTGACGAGATGACTCGCATTATCTGGCAGGACATCAAAGACAACCTGATTCTTCCCTTCCTTGACATCGACCTGGAGTACTACGACCTATCTGTGCAGTACCGAGATGAGACCGACGACCAGGTCACGGTTGACGCTGCCAATGCCATCAAGAAGCACGGGGTTGGAGTGAAGTGTGCAACCATCACCCCAGACGAGGCTCGCGTTCAAGAGTTTGGTTTGAAGAAGATGTGGCGCTCCCCGAATGGAACCATCCGTAACATCTTGGACGGTGTTGTTTTCCGGGAGCCCATCATCATCTCCAACGTCCCAAGGTTGGTTCCAGGATGGACTAAGCCGATCATCATTGGTCGTCACGCTCACGGTGACCAGTACAAGGCAACCGACTTCAAGGTGCCCGGTAAGGGCACCGTCACTATCACCTGGACTCCAGCCGATGGCTCCGAGGGCCAGACCTGGACAGTGGCCGAGTACCCGGAAGCCGGTGGTGTTGCCATGGGTATGTACAACTACATGGACTCCATCAGAGACTTCGCAAGGGCGTCCTTCAACTACGGCCTAGCGCGCAACTACCCCGTCTACATGTCCACCAAGAACACCATCCTCAAGGCCTATGACGGTGCTTTCAAGGATGCCTTCGAAGAGGTGTTTGAAGCCGAGTACAAGGATCGCTTCGCGGCAGCCGGCCTCACCTATGAGCACCGCCTGATCGATGACATGGTTGCTGCTTCATTGAAGTGGGAGGGCGGATACGTCTGGGCTTGCAAGAACTACGACGGAGACGTTCAGTCCGACACCGTGGCACAGGGCTTCGGTTCGCTGGGTCTAATGACCTCCGTGCTAACCACGCCAGATGGCAAGACCGCACTAGCGGAGGCAGCTCACGGCACCGTGACCCGTCACTACCGCCAGTGGCAGAAGGGTGAGAAGACCTCGACAAACCCAATCGCGTCGATCTTCGCCTGGACCAGAGGACTTATGCACCGAGCCAAGCTCGATGGCACCCCTGAGGTTCAGAAGTTCGCCGAGACTCTCGAGGATGTCATCATCAAGACCGTTGAAGAAGGCAAGATGACCAAGGACCTCGCCGCACTCGTCGGCAGAGACCAGGCCTGGCAGACCACCGAGGAGTTCATGGCCTCGATTGCTGAGAACCTCAGAGCCAGAATGGCTTAGTAACCCGGGCTTTTCGGAGCCTGTGGATAACTCCCTGCAAGAAATTGCAGGGAGTTTTACTTTTCTGGCCATGAAAAATAAATGGCTAGCAACACTTGCACTCGCGCTACTTCCGACCGCAATGGTCGTTCCCCAGTCCTTGGCAAACACCCCAAACTGCTTTGGCGGTGATTGTGAGGTCACATTCGTTTACACCGGTGAGCCACAAACTTGGTCACCGCCACCCGGAGCGGTGAACGTGCGTTTCGAGCTCTACGGTGCTGGTGGCGGGCGAGGAGGAGCTGGAGGAAAGGTCGAAGGAGTTTTTACCGAACTACCTGAAACCCTCTATGTCTATGTCGGTGAAGTTGGTGGCATGGGAACCGGCATCGATGGTGGTTTCAACGGGGGCGGGTCCTCAGGTGGCAACTCGGATACCGAGGGCGCTGGCGGCGGCGCGAGCGACATTCGCCTTGGTGAAACTCTTGAGTCACGCATCGTCGTAGCCGGTGGCGGTGGAGGTGGAGGGGGTGAAGCCGGTGGCAATGGCGGCCACGGCGGAGAGCTCTTTGCAGCTCACGGTGGTTCTGGTCAAGCCTCCGGCGGTGGGGGCGGAAGCCCAAGTGCTGGGGGATTTGCAGGTGTCAGCAACGGCGGTTACCAGCAGGCAACCGTCGGTCAGTTTGGCAAGGGAGGTGCTGGAGCGTTTTCCACCTTTGCCGGTGGCGGCGGTGGTGGCGGCGGTTGGTATGGGGGCGGAGGTGGTGGAGCCGACGACAACACCTGCTGTTCCGATGGTGGTGGCGGTGGCGGAGGGTCGTCTTATGCCAACACCGAATACGTCGCAAACGTCTCTCATGAGGCCGGCGTGAGCTGGGGGCATGGCTGGCTGACCTTGCGCTACTCGCTGGTGCCCACCATCAGCTACTTCAATCTCATTCAGACAAGCGGAGAGCGTGCGGTGTTCACGATTGAGGCCAGCGAGGACATTGTTGGGCTAACTGAGAGTGACCTAGTTGTTGGTGGTGAAGGCTGCGAGTTAGCCTCACTCACGATTGAGGGCACCCTGGCCTACGGAGCAGTCACTGGTTGCCAATCGGGCGAGGTCATGCTGACAGTGCTTGCCAGTTCGTTTGGCTTCCAACAGCAGGGTCCCCCGAACGACACCTCAGTCTCTATGACCTTCGATGCCACCCCACCAACTTTTGTATTCACTTCAGATGCGAGCGCTACATCAAGTTCAAATCAGGCGATTGGGTTTGAGGTCAGCGACCAGCTGGCTCTGGAACCCTCCATGTTTGAGTTGGTTGGCTGCTCTCAGCTCGAGGTGTCGACATCAGAGCTGTCTCTAACTGACTGCGCTGAGGGAGCCGTTTCCGTGGCTCTCAAGGCTGGCGTCTTGAGCGACATCTGGCAGAACTCAGGCCCAAGTGAGCCAGTGACATTCAGTTTTGAGGTAGATCAAACTGCCCCGTCGGCCACCTGGTCTGATATTGCAATCACCGGAGCGGGGCCTTTTAGCTACAGCGCCACTTTGAACTTCTCTGAGCCGGTGTCGATCTCCAATCTGGCTCTCGCTTTTGCCTCGACGGCGGAGTGTGTGGCCGTGAGCGAGACATTGCCCACTCAGCTAAGAGTGAATGCGAGTTGCGACTACTCGAGCGTGCAGTGGACATTCGCAGGTCAGGTCAGCGATGCTGCTGGGAACCTGATGGCTGATGTCAGTCTGAGCGTGTGGGCGGATAACCCTGCTCCAGCGCCTGTAATTCGAGCTCCTGAGCCCGTATTCGTGCCGGTTCCGGTTCCTGTGGTCGTTGCACCCGAGCCAATTGGGCAGGTTCCGGCAACTCAATCTCCAGCCGTGACCGAGTCACCAGCTGTCTCCGAGAGTGGGCAGGTCTCGACTGAATCGGCATCAGCGATTGTCGAACCGAAGGAGCCCGAGGTTGCCTCTGTCACCACTCGCACACCAAGATCCGTTCCAGAACCAAGGGCTGTCACCTACGGGGAAGTGGATTCAGTTGAAGAGACTCTTGAGGTCTCCATTGAGCCAATCCCCTCGACTGAGCCTGAGCCCATCCTGGTTGAAGAGCAAAGCGAGGAGGTTCCATTAGCTCAGCCGGTTCTGGGTGAGGCAATGCCTGAGGAGCAGCCAGGGTTCCCCTGGTGGCCGGTGGCCCTGCTTGTTGCTGTCGGAGCCTTGGGGGTGGGAGCGTGGCGACTTAGCGGAAGATGATGGTGCGTTGACCATCCAAAAGGACGCGGTGTTCTGAGAACCACTTGACAGCTTGAGTCAAGGTCTTGGACTCCGCGTCCTGACCGATTTCAACCAGGTGGTTCTTAGAGTCCGAGTGCTCAACTCGGGTGACGTTCTGCTCGATGATCGGGCCCTCATCGAGATCTTTGGTTACAAAGTGAGCGGTTGCGCCAATTAGCTTTACGCCCCTTGCGTGAGCTTGGGCGTAGGGGTTGGCTCCCTTGAAGCCAGGCAGGAAGGAGTGGTGAATGTTGATGATGCGACCGCGGAACTCCTCACAAAACTCCGGACTCAAAATCTGCATGTAGCGAGCGAGCACAATCAACTCAATGTTGTTCTCATTGATGTAGCTGCGGAGTTTCTGCTCGAAGGCGAGTTTGGCTGCAGCGTCATCGATTTTGTGATGCTCGAACTCGATACCGAAAAACTGCGCCAGAGGTGCGAGATCGGGGTGGTTACCAAAGACCTTAGAAATCTCAACGGGGAGCGAGCCAGAGCGCTGACGGAACATCAGGTCGTTTAGTGC
>CAXNHX010000033.1:0-9906 GCA_964202305.1 Aquiluna sp. | reverse complement strand
GTCAGCGCATCCAGGTTGAGTGTCACAAAAAAAAGAGCTACGAAACCAAGTCCTCCCAGCGCGTAACCGATTACGGCTGTGGACTTGGGGTCAACGCTTTGCAGATCGTCTTGGGTTCTTGCAAGGCTCTTGCCGCACTCTGTGCAGCTCAGCTCTTTAGGGTCATTATCGGTTTGGCAACTAGCACAATTCATGGTTTGAGCGTAGTCCCAACTGCGCGAAACATTTGCGAACTAGAGCTCGAGCAAAATCTCGACTAGGTCACCAACTTCCATTTGATTGGGTTTCCGAATCGCATCTTTGAGTGGGACATAGAAGCTGCCGTTCTTTGGAATCAGCGAGGTCGTGATGGTTGTCTCTCGGATCGTTACCTTGGCAGGAATGACTCCCCAGCCATAGGTGAGCTCGTGTTTGAGCTCCTCTATTTCCCGAGAGACCTCATCGGGAGTGGCAGCAAAGTAAAAGGGAGCGGGACCTCGCCACTCGAATACTTCGGCCTCAAACTCGAATTCCACGGCTCTCTCAAATCGCTCTGCTGCAGGTCGAGAACAGACTAGGAGTCAATTGGGAAAAGTGCTAGGATTTCAGGCTGTCGCACCTCTAGCTCAATCGGCAGAGCAACTGACTCTTAATCAGTGGGTTCTGGGTTCAAGTCCCAGGGGGTGCACCAATAGATAGGCCAGAGACCCTCGCAATAGCGGGGGTTTTCTCGTTTTTGTCACAACCAACCCATATCATTGAATAACAATGAATCTCAATCATTTTGGGCACGCATTGGGCACGAATTGGGCACGAGTCGGAGGGGGTGTTTATGGCAGGGCGAAGAGGTCTCGGATCTATCCGCAAATTACCATCGGGAAAATACCAAGTTAGATACACAGATCCCCTCGGCATTAGGCGAACTGCAAGGACAACTTTTCAAACTAAGTCCTTGGCGGAATTTGAATTGACCAGGATTCGGGGTGCTATCGAAAGCGGAACCTGGCACATTGACCAGACTCCACAGGCGGGCGATCTAGACCCCAAGACCCTCACTCTAAAAGACCTAGCCGCACATTGGAGGTCTCAACAAGTGACAAGCAAAGGATTCCCATTAAGCCCAAACACCCTTGGCGAGTATCAAAGACTCATTGAAAGAGTTTTAGTTGGGTTTGCGAACCAACCAATACGGCAGATAACTCGGCAGCAGATAGAGACTTGGCGAGCGCCGGAACTTAAGCGTGCACCTAATCAGGCGGTGAAGGCGTACAAGCATCTAAAGACCCTTATGACTTGGGCACACAAGCGCCATTGGATAGCAACCAACCCTTGCGACATCGAGCGCGGGTCTGCCTACACCCCAACCGAACCCCCGGCACCGAGTGCCCAACAGGTTCAGATAATTATCGAGAGCAGCGCCGGGGCGTTTCAAGCCATCCTTGCCCTCGCCGCTTTTGGCGGTCTTAGGAAAGGGGAGATTCTCGAATTGCGCCGAAAGGATCTTGAGATCCAGGAAGATCAGGGCGAGCGTTGGTTGAGGGTGAACATAAGTCGCGGCGTGATTTGGAATCAAGGCGTGCCAGAAGTAAGAAAGCCAAAAACTGAGGCGGGTATCAGGTCGGTTCTATTGCCTCTAGGGGCGAGTGATCTAGTTATCAAGCACCTAACCCAAGTCCCCATTGACCCCGAAGCGCTCTTATTCTCCAAGGGGGCAAGTCCAACTCAACACCTAGCCGAATCTGACCTGAATCCCTCTTGGCGCAAGGTTCGGAAACTAGCCAATTATCAAGGCAGATTCCACTCGCTTAGGACTTTTGCCGCTACCGAGTTCGCTAAGTCAAACCCAACTAACCAAGAGCTAATGGACAGGTTTGGGCACCGAGACATAAAGACCGCGATGCGCTACCAGAGATCAACCGGGCGCGACTTGGAGCTTCTCCGGAGATTGGGCTAGAGATTGAGCGCAAAAGATAGAGCGTTTAGCAAGCTCGACCGGGAAGATCTGCAAGAGGCCATTGAAGCCAATAACGAATGGGCTAAAGAGTGGGTTCGCAAGCGCGAGGGGAAGCGCTCTTACTTGGATGATGCGGTGGATAGGGAGTTGATTCAAGAGGCTGGGGATGCCCTATTGCACTTGAGCGGGAGGCTAGACCACTCAACCCAGGAAGACTTAGTCAAAGTTTTGTGGGAAATTATTGACACGCTCTCTGTGTGGTCTCGAGTTCTTTCCAGACCCGTCAATGTCAAGGTCGCCGCTGAATTGATCACCACAGGCTTAGAAACCGGATTGGATAAGTTGGCGAGCGCCGGAGTTTGGACACGCCGAACCAACGAAAAATAATCAGTCACAACCGGAACTATCCTTAAGGTATCGCGCACCACCCCCGTATTGAGGTAAGAGCAAATTTGCGCGATTGTCGCTCGTTCCTAGTCGGTAAGAATTTCGCGTTTTCGCGAACTTACTCACTAGGAAACTATGGAACCCCAACCATCGGTCAAACTTTTGACCATCAAAGAGGCGGCGCAACTCACTAGGTTGCACCCCAACACAATTCGCAATCTAATTCAACGCAACGAGCTAAAAGCCGACAGGATCGGCCGAAGCATCAGGATCAATGAGCAGCAACTTTTGAGCTTACTCACCCCTTATGAAGGGGGGGAGTTCGGTGTCTGGAAGAAGAGCGCAATCGGTTTTTGAGTTCGAACTAAATCCGCTACTTGGAGACCCACGCGAGCAGATTCGCCGGGCTACTTGTGACCTCCCGGCGGATACCAATGTCCGAGTGGTCTGCACTATCGCACCAATACCTATTGGATGCCCTATTGAAACCTGGATGGACTACGAGTGGTATCGCGGTGATCTAAATTGGCAATTCATTGGAACCAGAACAAGGCCTGAGTGGGCTAAGGGTTGGGAGCAAATTGCTAACTACCTGGGAGGAATCCGATGACCCCCGAGGTGCCCGGTCTGGGCGGTTCGGTCGTTTCGGTCGGTTCCTTGAGTGACCTCATAACCGAGGTTCGCGATTGGTTCGCTCGTTATGTGTTTATGTTGCGAGAGGCAGACCTTGATCTCTTAGCTCTCTGGGCTATTCACACTTGGGTTTGTATGGAGACTTACACAAGCCCGAGGTTGCTCATTGATAGCCCGATTCCAGGATCTGGCAAAACCACATTGATTGAACACCTAGCGCGGCTCACTAAAAGACCCGTTCAAATGGCTTCAATCTCGAGTGCTGCAATGCTCGCCAGGATCACCGCGAACGAGGTTAGAACCTTGCTCATTGATGAAGCGGATAGAGCGCTCAACCCCAAGAGGCCAGGGGTGGATGATCTAATCGCAATTTTGAATAGCGGTTACAAGAGAGGCGCAACCCGTCCGGTATTGGTTCAGTCTAAAAACGATTGGGTGGTGGAAGAAATGCCAACCTTTTCCCCGGTTGCAATAGCAGGAAACTCACCCCTAATTCCCGAGGATACGCGCTCAAGATGCATCGTGGTGCGACTAATGCCAGACCGAGAAGGAAAGGTCTTAGAAAGCGATTGGGAGGCGTTAGAACCGCTTGCGGCGGCGCTCGCGGGCAAAATTGAAGCGGTAACCAATGCCTATCGGGAAAGGATTAGAGATGCGAATCCTGATCTGCCTTTGGGTTGCGTGAATAGGCTCAAAGAGCGTTGGAAACCCTTGAAGCGAATTGCTCAAGCGGCAAGCCCCGAGTGGGAGGCCAAGGTCGATCAACTAATCCTGGCGGATCTGGAATCAGCTCGAGAACTAGCCGAATCTGGAGATGTTCAACTCTCTCCAAATCTGCAACTAGCTAAGGATCTTTATGATGTGTTTGAAACTGAACCCTCATTCTCACCGACAAGCCACTTGGTCTCCAGGCTCATTCGGCACAACCCTGATCAATGGTCTAGCTCGAGTTTCTATGGCAAGGATCTAACCGCTCAAAGGCTAGGTCGGATTCTTAGCAATGCTTTCGGCGTGAACTCGATTCGTGCAACCGATGCGGCTCGATCTCGGGGTTATCAACGGCGGCAATTTTTGGTGATTTGGAATCAACTTGGGGTCTCTCCTCTAGAAACGGGCAGACCGGACGAACCGGACGATTCTCTGCAGCATTGGGAATTGGGGGATGACTACGACCCTCCCCAATATGGGTTCAGGCTTTCAGTCAGTCCGGAAGGCGCGGTTGTTTCTCATCGCCATAAGAGTTATGAGGACGGAACGATTGTCTCTTTGGACAATGATGCGACCGATGAAGCCTAGAGATTGGACGGGCATCTCGTTCCCGACTCACAAGCGCAAGGCCGCTCTGAGGAAAGCACTTAGGCGAAAGCTCACGAGAAGAAAATAGAAAGAGCAAGGCTCGGGGATTTAAAGTCCCCGGGCTTTTGCTTTTGAAAAGTCATAATTTTGCGACTTTGTGCGTGCAGGGTTCAACAGGGTTGGCGGGATTTGGTTGGCCCAAGTCACCTGCAATGAAACCCACAAATCGAGCTTGCCTTTCCCAATGCTTCCTTAGGGTTTCACATCCGACCACTTGGGGCCGATGGCACGATGCGACGAGAGCCAGAGTTCTCTAACGCCTAGCCCCGAAGGGGTCGTTGAGTCAGGCCCACAGAAATAAACTCTCGAGAAATCACCATAAAAAAGGACGCCTCTTTTATTATCGCTGATTGTTGCCTGGTCGTTTCCCCTCCACCAATCGAATCCCAAACCCGGCCCACCCTTCCATGTAATTTCTTGAGTTTCTGCTGCGGCAGATTCGGACCAAAAATCGTTTTGTAGCATTTGAAACACGCCATATTGAGGATCTGTAGGCTCGCAAAAGGTAAAACCGCGAAGGTCAGTGAAGGATATTGTGACTGAACTAGCCGTAGCGGCATACCCCCAAGGTCCGTAGTAGTCTTGCCTACCACCCAACCAGGAATCGGAGCGGTAGACCGGGCTCACCGAAACATAAGACACGCTACTTACTCTTGGTGTATGGACCGGCGTAAAGGGATTCGGGCAGTCGCTGCCCACTAGGTCCAACAAGAACTGAGGGTCAGCCACTGGTTGATCGTAAGTATCCTTTGGAAAAGAGAACGGTTGATAGAGCATTCTGATGCCTAGCCATTTGTCCTCGCATGCCGCAGAGGCAATTTGAATTTCAATTTGATCCAGCACTGGGGATTGACTGAGATCAGAGGCTGCCCCCCCCCGCCCCACCTGAAGAACCCGCCGCACCTCGAGGACCAGTAGCTCCAGTAGCACCTTGAGGACCAGCAGCTCCAGTAGCACCTTGAGGACCAGCAGGTCCGGCAGGGCCTTGTTCTGATAGGACAAGAGGGGACATGCGATTGGGGCACTTACCCTGCCATGAGCTTGAGTAGCGTACTTGCTTGGTGGTCCAATCTACGCAAACAGTGACTTGTGAAGTCGGCTGATCGGCGCTCGCGAAAGATGCGATTCCAATGCCTGACATTAGTAGTGCAAATACGACTAGCGAAGAATTTTGTCTCATATAAATCCCAAGTTCATATAAGTTTGGTCTTTAAGTTAATCTATTATTTTAAAAAATCCCACACATAAAAAGTTAACGCAGGTTGACTTTTGAGTGACACTGTCTTTTCGAGCGCTAAAAAAAGTTTCAACTGCGACTATGCGCGTGAGAGTGTGCTCGGGGTGCTGAGGGGCGAGAGTCACCCAAGGCAACACCTACCCCCGGATCTATGCCCGAGGGGGTCGGCGCTCGCGGATTCAGTCCTTACTCCTACAGGTCTAACCAAGTTGTCAATAATTTGGCTAGTTGGTAAAAAACTCTTGGCTTGCGCGGGATGGTCGACCTGAGTAGAAAAACAGGCTGACGAGTTAGCTTAGGTTCAAAGACTTCATGTTGTGATTCGCTAACCTTGAGGAAAGCGCTTTTTGAGAGGCGCAAAATTTCAAGGGGGAAGAGTGGGACGCAAAAGCCTACTGGTTCAAGTGGTAAGGGCAAGCCAACAGGCTGCTCGAGAAGCCGAGAGGTCCAGAATCGCGAATGCGCGCGCGCAAGCAAGATATCAAGCGGCAGCCTCAAGAGAAGAGAAACGTGCCTGGATAGAGGACATGCAGGACGAGGCCGAATCTTTGACGGATGAACTTGAAGATCAGCTTGCTGAAATTGACGAAATTCTCGAAGCAACGCTCGATAGGGACGACTATTTCGAACTGGAGAACCTGCGCAAGAGTGTTGCGCATCCTGAGTTCTCGAGTAAAAGTTCAACCCCTGAGAATCCACCAGTCTCTCTTGATTTGCCAGGCGCACCGATCGAAAAGGCACCTTTCGCTCTTAGGTTTCTTGGATGGATTCTTCCGGAAACCGTCAAACAAAACTTGCTTGCAGCCTCTAAGGCGAAATTCTTGGCAAGTTACGAAAGTTGGCAGATTGAATTGGCAGATGTCGAGAAGCAAAATCACGACTCCGTTGAGAAATGGCAAAAGCGTGAACAAAAGCGCCAAGAGAAGCTGGCCGCCGATGAAGCCAAATACAAGGAAGAGTGTCTTGCACGAGAGATAGAAATTCAAAAGGCAAACGGAGAGCTTGATGCACTAATCGCCGGTCTGCCGAAGGGAAAAAAAGACGCTGTTGAAACTTACGCTGAACTGGTGTTGGGTGAGTCGGAGTATCCAGAAGGCGTCGCCCCAGAGTATGAGGTTTCATTCGACGAGATGAGTCGTGAGCTTTCAATTGAAATAAGTCTCGCACAACCATCGGCCATCCCCGACACAGCAACCTATCGCTTCCAGAAGTCCTCTGGCGAGATTTTGGAGAAGAAGCAAACTCTAAAGGAAATCAAGTCTCGTTATGAAAAGTATGTGGGCAGCTCCGTTCTAAGAACCATGCATGAGGTGCTAGAAGCTGATCGAGGAAACGTTATCCGCCTAATTTCCGTGGTGGCATCGGTCGATCACGTCTCTCAAAGCACCGGCAAGCAAACCAGGACAAATCTTGTTGAAGTTGCTACAGATCGTGAATCTTTCTTGGCAATAGATCTCAAAAATGTAGTTGCAATCGAGACATTGAGTCACCTTGGTGCTGGGCTGAGCAAAAACATGGTGAATTTGTCACCGGTTCAATCTGGCAGGAGCATTCGAAAGGCATGATTCAGAGGTTCAATCCACCTCCAGGATGGGATGTTCCGCAGCACCCTTGGACTCCACCCGCGGGGTTCAAAAAAGACGATTCGTGGCCGGACCCTCCTCCCGGATGGGAGTTCTGGATTTTGTCGGATGAGGATGAATCGCTCACCTCCCCCCATGAAATCGAAGATGAGAAGCTTGATATTGCGGACCTGAGGTCAGTTCTTGAAGCTGAAATCCGCGGGAGACTGATTGAGCTAGATGACAAGTTAACGCTTCAAGAGGCCGGAGTCTACGAATACCACCACCCTTTGGAAAATGCAGACGCTTACAAGGGTGCACTCGAACAAATAAGGGATGAAATCCGCGAGGTCATCCGCTCTGGTGCCGCGATTACATCGAATTCACGATTTGCCTTCGACAACTCCATTGCAAAAGGTGAAAAATTCGTATCGGAGATCTCAGGACTAGCACTCAATGGATTTAATCAAGAAGTTGAGAACACTATGCGAACTCTTCGCGCAGGCACCTTGGATGTAGCGAAGAAGCGAGTGTCGAATTCGGCGGGCAAAATTGCAAAATTCGGGAAAATGATGGACCTTTCCATTAGTTCAGATTTTCTCAATTTAAGAATTAGGGAGTTGGAGTTAGTCGCTGACTATGCCGCAAAGCTTGAAGAGCAGAGACAACTTCAGAGGGAAGAGCGCGAACGACTCCGTGAAGAAGAGAAAGCCCGCCGCGAACTAGAGGCTCAAAAAGAAAAGTTAGTCAAGGAACAAAGCCACTATCGAAACGCACTTGCTGTAATGAAGGACCAGGGAAACTTAGCTGAAGCGGCAGTTTTGGAGTCAAGACTGAAGGAGTTAGACGAAGCGATCGCATTGAATGACTATCGTTTGAGCAACGTGAGGGCGGGCTATGTATATGTCATCAGCAATGAAGGAGCGTTCGGCCCAGGGATTTTGAAAATTGGCATGACGCGAAGGCTGGAACCCATGGATCGTATTCACGAACTTGGAGACGCATCGGTGCCATTCCGATTTGCGGTTCATGCGCTTTTTTTCTCGGACGATGCCGTTGGTCTCGAAGCTCGTTTACATCAAGAGCTGTCCGCAAAGAGGCTAAATCGAGTGAATCAGAGGAAAGAGTTCTTTTTTACGACGCCAGCGGAAGTCAGAGATTTGTTGAAAGAGCATGCCGGGGCGCTGCTTGAATTTGACGAAGAAGCCGTTTCAGAAGAGTTTCTGCAGAGCAAGCACTATTGGCCCACTCTGGGCTAAAGGGCCGAGGATACCTGCTAGGTCCTCATTGATTTGGGCACGCATTGGGCACGAATCGTAAGAGGTTGGCGCATAATCTTTGCCAAATAAGGGCAAGCGGGGGATAGGCAATCTGACTCTTAATCAGTGGGTTCTGGGTTCAAGTCCCAGGGGGTGCACCATTGAAACAGTGAGTGCTGAGCCGCATCTCCCAATTCGCAGTTTAGGTTTAGGCTGACCAGAATAGGGAACCCCAAGTCGGGAACAAGAAAGAGGCCTCGATCGTGTCGGAAAAAGAATTAGTAGAACTTTGGAACAGCAAGCGAACCCAGCTCACCCGCGCTCAACTTCACTCGGTGATTGCGATTGCGGTTTTAACTTTCGTTGCTGTCGTCGGCGACCTGCAGATTGCGAGCATGGAGGCGAAACTTTTCGCAACCGCCTTTTTGATCACGGTGGGCGTGCTTGGTAACCTGACGCAGCTTGCCATTATTCGCGAGGCTCAAAGTGTCGTTTCAGAGCTGTCCACCCACGAAAACCCGGGTCCGGTTGCAAGGACAATTGCCCAAAGCGGCAGGTACCTGAACATGACCATTGGCCTGATGATTACCTCCAGCCTGGTAGTTTTCGGAAGCTTTGCCCTGGTCGTCCTCTAACGAGAACAGTCAATATAGGTATTTTTGAACCTCGCTCTGCCGAATGTCAGTTCAAGGTGACTAGATCGAGCCTGGCATGGTCAAGCTGTATTCTTTCGCCATGAGCTCAGCGCTATTCATCGTCGATGTGCAGCACGCCCAATTCTTTGGCCCTTGGGCGATGCCGGATGCAGCGCAGCTATTGAGCCGGATAGGAAATCGCCTGCTTCTAGCTAGGCAAGAAGGAACATCGGTTTATCACATCCAGAATGACGGACCTGAGGGCGAGCCAGATGCTCCGGGAGAGCCGTTTTGGCAATTGGTTTTTCACCCAGCCGGCGGTGAACGGGTAATTCGAAAGACTTCACCAAACGTCTTCGACGACAATCCATATCTCGATGCCGAGCTCAGGCATCTCGGTATCTCCAGAATCGAGTTTGCTGGTGTTCAGTCAGAGCTGTGCTTGCGAAGCTGTTTCTTGGGAGCTAAGTCTCTCGGTTATCAAGTCAGTTTGGATCGAACCTTGCACGGCAGTTTTGATTCCGAATCGCAAACTCACACCGAAATCTCCGACGCCGTTCAGCTTGAGCTTGCAGGTGGCAATTGAACGCCAAGATTGCTATGGAGCCGAGGCATTTTCCCGCCTATGCCGAAGCAATTGCTGAAGCCGGTGGTGAGCTTGTCCCGCTGGCGGCCGATGTTGAGGCTTTGGTCTGGACCGATTACGCGAGACCAGACCTGCTCAAGGAGACACTTGATGCCAACCCGCAATTGCGGTGGGTGCAGCTTCCCTTTGCAGGAGTGGATGCATTTCAAGACCTACTCAGCTACCCGGTTACCTTCACGAGTGCCAAGCGTTCCTATTCGGAGCCAGTTGCTGAGCACGCACTGATGCTCTGTATGGCTCTTGGACGAGTTATTAAGC
>CAXNHX010000032.1:0-10088 GCA_964202305.1 Aquiluna sp. | reverse complement strand
GCGTCACCGTGGACGAAGGCTAGAGCTGATGGTCCCACCAGCTGGCCTTCGAATGCGGTTACGCCAGCGTTCTTTGCGGCAATTTCCAGAAGGGTGTTCTTAGCAACTACGTAGGTTGCGTCATTAGCCATTGAGCGACGCAGCTCCTTGAGCTGTGTCACCGAGAGTCCGCGGTATTCAGTCAGCACGACTGCTGAGCAGGTTGAGAACAGGTTCTCAAGCTCAGCAACTTTTGCTTTCTTGTCTGCCATGGCACTCCTTGTTAGTTAGCGCCGGCAAAGGTAAATAAAAAATGCTCCGGCGCAGAGGGCACGGAGCAGATCCACTAGGGAGTCACTTCACACACCTGCGCGGGTCATCACTTTCATGAACCTTTAGTCGTGGTTGTAGAACTCAGATTTCTCTTTGTTTTTCCAAACCCCGATACCGGCGGTCTTTGGCTACCTAAATCTTAGGTGTTCAGGGTTGGCTATGGCAACCCCCAATGCAAAACCTCCCTGGCGATAGGCCAGGGAGGTTCGCAGTTGGATTTAGCGACCGCGGTATTTGCGGTCCTTGTTTGCATAAGAGCGAGGAGCTCCGTGCTTGGCACGGATCTGGCTCTTGACCTTGTCCTTGTTCATTGACTCAAAGCGTGAGTCTCCGAAGTCTAGGAAGTCGACCACTGGTGGTGGTGCGATTGGGCCGGCTAGCTCTTCGATGATTGCGTCACCTGGAGCAACCTGGGTGTAGATCGCTTCGCGATCTGCACGCTCTAGCAGTCCCTCGACCTTGCGGGTGCGACCAAGTGGCACAAGCGAAACCACGGTTCCGCTTCTACCGGCACGGCCGGTACGACCTGCGCGGTGTAGGTAGGTCTTGTATTCCTCTGGGAGGTCAAGCTGGATAACCAGCTTGACGTCATCAACGTGAATACCACGAGCTGCAACGTCAGTTGCAATCATGACCCTGGCAGCACCGTTGGTGAAGCGCTCTAGGTTCTTTGTGCGCTGAGCCTGGTTTAGGTCTCCGTGCAATCTTGCGGTTGGGACACCGGAGTCGTTCAAAGACTGTGCCAGTGCTTCAGCCGTTGACTTGGTGCGAACGAAGACAATGCTCTTACCAGTGCCCTGCACTAGACGGTGGAAGACCTGTGAACGGTGCTTTGGATCGATAACCAAAACGCGGTGCTCAATATCGGATGTCTCGTTGACCTCTCCTGGAACCTCGTAGACGAAAGGCTTTGGCATGAACTTGCGAACAAGTGCTGCCACCTCTGAGTCCAAGGTTGCCGAGAACAGAAGCTTCTGGCTCTCGCCAGTAGCTTCCAAGATGCGGTTCACTGGCTCGATAAAGCCAAGGTCACACATGTGGTCAGCCTCATCGACAACTACGCGCTCACACTCGGAGAGATCTACTTGCCCTTGCGCCATTAGGTCCTCTAGGCGGCCTGGGGTTGCAATCAGAATGTCAACGCCACGCTTCAGAGCCTGGGTCTGACGGTACTGAGGAACACCACCGTAGATAACGGTGGTGAAGAAGCCAACGCTCTTTGCAAGCTGTGACAGGGTGCGGTCAATCTGGTCTGCAAGCTCGCGGGTTGGAGCTAATACCAGCGCCTTTGGCTTGCCTGGGTTTCTCGGCTGGTTTCCAGCCTGAGCCAAGAAGGCAACCAGAGGAACACCAAATGCGATGGTCTTACCAGAACCGGTCTTACCGCGTCCAAGGACGTGGCTGCCAGTCATGGCTGCAGGGATGGTGGCTGCCTGGATTGGGAACGGCGCAGCCGCTCCCATCTTTGCTAGCTCCTGAGTCAAACGCTCAGGTAGGTCCATCTCCTGGAAGGTTGCGAAGGTTTCGTAGACCTCAGAGGCCTCAAGCTTGGCTAGCTTCTTGTCGCCCTGGAAGGTCTTGCCAGTGTTTGCTCTGGCTCTTGAGAATTCTTGATCGCGAGACTGATCGCGCTCTACGCGATCTGGTCGCTGCGAGGTTCTTGGCTTGCGATCTGGATCGAAGCTGCGCTCACCACGAGGAGTGAAGTCACCCTTTGGGGTGTAGTCACCCTTTTTGGAGGCATAGCCCTTGCGACCATCACGCTTAGTTGGCGAGTCACCGCGAGGTGAGTTGCTTCGAGGAGCGTCACCGCGCGACTCCCACTTTGGTGCCACGGCGCGTTTAGCGCCTGGCTTGGCTGTTCTTGGCGCGCGCGAAGGCGCGTAATTTTCTTTTGGCATTATTTTGAGGATTCCTTAGGGCGTGCCTAAGGACTCATTCCTCTAGCACTACGAACCTCCAGCCTATTAGCTAGGCCAGAAAAAAGCTAGAGTCCTCAGTCAATTAGCCCGCGGAGCTTGAGCTCTGCGTGCAGGATTGCGTCCGATGGCTCAACGAGGTGAGCACCATCGGCGAAGCGAATTACCGGGATATTGGTCCTGCCGGAGATCTCTCTGGCCTTCTCAGTGTTCTCCGCGCTGGTCTCAACATCGAAGTGGTCATACGCAACACCCAAGGTGTCGAGGAGTTTCTTTGACCTTCTGCAGTCGCCGCACCAGTCAGCTCCAAAGAATTCAATCTCTGCCATGTCTCTACCTCAATCTCAACTCGTCTGGGATGAACAATTCACCGTCTATGAAGGTTATTCCCCCGAGGTGCTTCACTACCAAATCGGCCTTGGTCTGAAGCGCATGCTCGGTGACACCAACCAAGAGTCCAGCTCCGGCATCAAAGCCAGCTTGGATGCCGGCAGCAGCGTCTTCAAAGACCACGCAGTCTGAGATGTCAAAACCCAGATTCTCAGCTCCCTTTAGATACGGCTGAGGATCCGGCTTGCCCTTTGAAACGTCCCAGGCGGTGACCAGCTCCTTGGGAATTGGAATCCCTGCAGCAGCCAACCTCGCTCTGGCGAGGTTTGGGTTTGCCGAGGTGACCACGGCCCAGCTGCCGGGAGCCAGTGAGGTTGTGAGATCAATGGCACCGGTTAGCGGAATGGTCTCGGAGGCTAGGTCTTGCTCTAGAGCGTTGATGTGATCGTCAGCTTCTTTGAAGAGCGCTTCACCAACCATGGAAAGAACTAGGTCTTGGGCTCTTTTGCCGTGGTGCTCGGAGGTGAGCTCAAAGCCTGGAAAGTACTTTTCTCCCCACTGGCGCCAGGCTTTGATGGCACCAGCCATCGAGTCAACTAGTACGCCGTCGTTGTCGAACAGCAGTCCTTTTGCTGGATAGCGCATTTAGGCCTGTTCTTTGTGGCGGGTGACGATGGACTTGTAGATGCCAACTTCGGCAAGGGCCAGCAATACCAATGCTGGAAGCATATCTCCGAGCCACCAACCAATGTCTGCTGCTCTTAGCTCCGGAGCCATCGATACAAAGCTCTCGCCCTTTTCTTCAAGGGGTGCTCGAGCTTCCCAGTAGGCGTTCCAGTCAACCAAGGAGTTGATGGCGCTGCCGCCATAGCTGAAGGCCATGATCGTGACCACAACACCAAACAGGATCGAGAGCACGAAGTTCAGGCTGACCGCGGCAACACCTGGTTGCCTTGGCTTGGGTTCAACGGCAACCAGCTTTGCCCTCGAGGCAAAGCGGGTTCCTATCAGAATCGAAGAGGCAATGATCAACTGGATAATGACCCAGATCCAAACATCGAGTTCGGTCCTTGTTATGTCATAGACCGCGAGGCCAAAGAGGATGGCAATCGCGGTTCCCAAGATTGGTGAGGCATAGGCAAGGCCAACGGCACGCTGCTTCTTGGCTAGGTCCTCGTCCTTCTCGTTTCTAAGATCTGGTGCGTCCTTTCGGAACACAAAGCCAAGTAGCAGGATGGTCACCACCAAAGCGGTTGCCAGGATGATGGGGACGTAGACACCAAAGACTCGGACTAATCCGGGGGCATCTCGGTCATAACCGCCAAAGGCGCCGAGGAAGTTGCCGATGGCAAAGAAAGCTCCAGCCAAAAGACTCAAGATGATTCCGAGGTTCGCGAAGCGATGTGCTGCGCGAGCGAGCGGGAAGTCCTCGCGGTTGCGCAGTCCCAAGGCGATTCTCTGACCTAGTAGCGAGGTGACTGACACCGCGGAGATGCCAACTAGGTAAAGGTAGGTGGACCAGCGAAGTTCACGCTCTGAAAAGTTGTCGACCGCGTACTGCTCGTTGTTTACCAGGAGATCAGTGAAGGCGGCTCCCATGAAGAAGAACCAGGCGATTGCCAGTCCGACAAGTGGAAAGATGATGGCTCGTTTTGCGCTGCGTATATCGTTCACACCATAAGCCTAGACTTGCCCCATGATTTTGGTTGTGGGCGAGGCTTTGATTGACCTCATCGGTGACAGTGAAAATGCGGGCAAGTACACCTCGGTAGTTGGTGGAGCCAACGCAAATGTGGCTCTCGCTCTTGCAAGGCGCGGCACCGCACAAAAGTTTGCCGGTCGCATCTCCTCCGATGGCTTCGGAGCACAAATTAGACACCGCTTGGCCTCTAACGGGGTTGACCTGAGCTGGTCCATCAACGCTTCCGAGCAGACCACCCTGGCCGTTGCAACCATCGACTCGGCTGGCGTTGCGAGCTACTCCTTCTACGTGAACGGCACCGCCGACTGGGGTTGGACCAGAGGCGAACTGCCCGATGCCGAGAAGCTCATTGAGGCCGGCGTTCACGCAGTTCAGTTTGGCTGTTTGGCAATGGCTGTCGAGCCGGGCAATTTGGTTTTGGAGGCCTGGCTGCGCGAGCTAGCAGCCACAACCAACTTCACCCTCTCGCATGATTTGAACATTCGCTCAGCCCTGGGGTTTGAGCGCGGCGTGGAACTTGCACGAGTCTTGCGAGTGAATGCATTTAGCAACCTGATCAAGGCCTCCGATGCCGACATCGAGTGGCTCTACGACCTTGCCCCGGGCAGCGATCTCGATGAAATCGCCACCGAGTGGGCTGGGACCGAGAAGCTTGTTGTGGTGACCCGTGGTGGGGATGGAGCCGACCTCTACCTTGCTGGCACCAAGTACTCGGTAAAGGCACCGAAGATCAATCTGGTTGACACCGTGGGCGCAGGCGACACCTTTATGGCAAACCTGCTCACCGAACTTGGCAACCTCGATGGTTTGGGTTCTGACCCGGCCTCTAGGTTTGGCAGGTTGAGCGAGAAGGACCTCATGCACTCTCTCGATGTCGCAGCCAAGGCAGCAGCATTGGTCTGCGAGTGTCAGGGCTGCGAGCCACCAACCGACCGTGAGGTTATGGCTGCACTCTCACGCTAAGTGGGACCCGCAATTCCAAGGTCACACCATCAGGCTCATCCTTGAGTGAATGTGAGATGTTCGGTCATCCGAACAGGACTCGTTTGTCCCACTATCGGACATTGTCGGTAGGTTGTGCAAGCCTGTTCTCATGAAACTTCGTGGGCAAACCTGGTCTTTTGATTCAAGAGACCTCATGCGCTCAGGTTGTGAGCACTGCACCAGAATCGCAACCGCGAGGGAACTAAAGGTCTCAGGGCTGCAGGAGCTGATTGATCAGTACTACATTCGCCCAGACAACCTAGCCATCCGCTACGGCATGAAGTTTGAGGATCGACTTGAACAGCAGCTCAAGCAAAACCTTGGTGATCTAATTTCAAAACCAGCTGACTCCTCGATGGAGGCCACACTTGCGCTGATGGATGAAGGGGTTCCGGTGATCTATCAGGGGGTCCTGCGCGGGGGCACCGGGGCCATGGTCTTTTCCGGCAGGCCGGACTTTCTGCTTCGCAGTGACTACCGCTTTGAGTTTGGAGATTCGGGACTATCTGCGAAGCAGGTTGATGGCTGGTCAGGTGGTTACACCGCCTGGGATGCCAAGTTGTCCCAGAGCCCCAAGCCCGAGTATCAGGTTCAGGTTGGCCTCTATGTCGATGTCTTGAAATCTCTTGGGCTAGCGGCACCCAGCAATCACGGTCTGATTCTTGGCTCGGATGAACTTGCCTACTTCGATGCCGATGTGCTCATGGCGCAGATGCAGCAAAAGAGAAATTCCTATGTTCAGGAGGCTTACGCTTTCATCGATCAAGCACCCCAGCGAATAGAAGACATCGGATCGCTGATCTGCGATGCCTCTAGCTACTGCGACATCTGTGAGTATCCGGAGCTGTGCCAGGCAATGCGGGTCGAGACCAATCACCTGCAACTGGTCGCAAACATCACAAGACCCCAAATTGAATCTCTAGGTCGCTCAGGTATCAAGACCGTGGCGCAACTTGCTGAGTTCACTGGCTCAACTGACAAGCTCTCCGAAGAGCAGGTTGGGCGACTATCCAGACAGGCCAGACTCCAGCAGGGTTTCTATGACAGCGGAGAGCGCAAGGTTGAGGTCATTGAACCGGCAGCATTGGACGTTCTAGGCCAGGAGCAGCAAGGAGATATCTTCTTTGACCTCGAGGGCTTCACCTTCTTTGATGAGCCAGGTGGCCTCGAGTATCTCTTTGGTTGGGTGAGCATCGATCAGGGAGAAGAGTTTCACTGGCTCTGGGCAGACACCAGGGAGCAGGAGCGTGAGATCTTCGACAAGTTCATGCTGCAGATGACGGAGCGCTTGCAAAGCCATCCGGGCTTTCGTATCTTCCACTACGCCAACTACGAGCAGGCCGCTCTCAAGCGCCTTGCGGAACGCTTCGATCTGCACCAAGAACTCGTTGAGAGGCTGATCTCAACCAACGTGTTTGTAGATCTTTACAAGGTTGTGAAGGCCGCTATTCAAACCTCAGAGCCCAAGTATTCGATCAAGAACCTAGAGAAGTTCTACGTGCTCGATCGCTCTTCCGATGTCAAGGAAGCCATGGGGTCCATGGAGTACTACGACCAGTACCTGGCTGCGATGCAGGAAGATCCAACTCTCGCAGAAACACTGAAGCGCCAGGTGATCAGCTACAACCAAGACGATTGCGTGAGCACACTGGCGCTTACCAGGTGGCTAAGAAGCCTTAGAGGCTAGATAGATCCAGTGGGATGCCAGGACCGAATGTGGTTGCGACAGATCCCTTTAGCAAATACTTACCCTTAGAGGTTGATGGCTTTAGTCGGACGACCTCTTCCATCGCTGTGTTTAGGTTTTCGGTTAGCTTGTCAGCGGTGAAGTTTGCCTTACCGATGATGAAGTGAAGGTTCGACTGCTTGTCGATGCGGAACTCGATCTTTCCACCCTTGATGTCGGTCACTGCCTTAGCAACGTCCATGGTGACGGTTCCGGTCTTTGGGTTTGGCATTAGGTTACGTGGACCTAGAACCTTACCGAGCTTTCCAACCTTGCCCATTAGGTCTGGGGTTGCAACTGCTGAATCAAAGTCAACCCAGCCAGCCTCTACCTTGGCGATCAGATCGTCTGATCCAACCTCGTCGGCTCCAGCCTCACGCGCTGCGTCTGCTGCGGCACCGTTAGCAAACACGATAACGCGGGCGGTCTTACCAGTTCCGTTGGGCAGCGAGACGGTGCCACGGATCATCTGGTCGGCTTTTCTTGGGTCGACACCGAGCTTGAGAGCAACCTCAATTGTTGAGTTGGTCTTCTTGCCTGCGGTTTCGATTGCTAGGGCTGCCGCTTCTGCGGTTGTGTAGAGCTTGCCCTCTTTGATCTTTGCTTTGGCCTCTTCATAGGCCTTTGAGCGCTTTGCCATTTCTGCTATTCCTTTTCGTTGGTCACAGTTCGTGGTTTTGTGGGGAAGCGTTTCCCCTCCCACTTACTACTTTGTTGTTTTGGTTTACTGCTCGACGGTGATGCCCATGGAGCGGGCGGTTCCGGCGATGATCTTCGAGGCTGCTTCTACGTCGTTGGCGTTTAGGTCGCTCATCTTCATTTCAGCAATCTTGATGACCTGGTCCTTCGATAGCTTTGCAACCTTCACGGTGTGAGGGGTTGCGCTGCCCTTCTGGACTCCGGCTGCCTTCTTGATTAGCTCAGCAGCTGGTGGGGTCTTCAGAATGAAGGTGAAGCTACGGTCTTCGTAGACGGTGATCTCCACTGGCACAACATTGCCGCGCTGGTCAGCGGTGGCGTTGTTGTAGGCGGTGCAGAACTCCATGATGTTCACACCGTGCTGACCTAGCGCAGGTCCGATAGGAGGAGCTGGGTTAGCAGCGCCTGCCTGGATCTGAAGCTTAATCAGTCCGGTGACTTTCTTCTTGGGTGCCATTTTCTTTTCTTTCTTTAGTTCAGCGGGCCGACCTGGTCAAAGGACAGCTCCACTGGAGTCTCGCGTTCGAATAGTGATACCAGCACGGTGACCTTGCCAGACTCTGGCTTGATCTCCGAGATTGTTCCTGGAAGACCAGCGAAAGAACCGTCCTTGATAAGGATGGATTCGCCGACCTTGAAGTCGATGTTGACCGGGATGGACTTGCTCTTGGCCTTGCCGCCCTGTGGGCCGGCCGCCTTTGCACTCTTGACCTCTTCGGACTCCTCAGGGGTGAACAGTGGCTTGAGCATCTCGAATGCCTCGTTTGGGCGAAGCGGAGTTGGGTGCTGGGAGTTGCCAACGAATCCAGTTACGGCTGGGGTGTGGCGAACAAGTGACCAGCTCTCCTCGTTCATCTCCATGCGGACTAGAACGTAACCGGGGATACGAACCTTGGAAACCAGCTTGCGCTGACCGTTCTTGATCTCGATGGATTCCTCCATTGGGACCTCGATCTGCAGGATGTCGTCTCCACCGGCAAGTGCCTGGGCACGAGTCTCAATGTTCTGCTTCACGCGACGCTCGTAACCGGCGTAGGAGTGAACCACGTACCACTTGCCTGGCTGCTCGCGCAGCTCCTGGCGGAACTTGCGGTAGGGGTCTTCCTCGTCTGCCTGAGCTGCTGGCTCAGCAGCTGCGTGCACTGCCTCTGCCTCAGCGGCTTCAGTTAGGTCGAGCTCGTCTTCGGAGCCCTCCATGTCTTCGTCACCGAGCTGCTCGGACACTGCGTTGGCTTCAGCTAGCTCAGCGGCCTCGGCCTGCTGGGCCTCCGCTGCTTGCTCTTCCTCTAGCACTGGCGCTGGCTGAGCCTCGCCCTGCTCTTGGGTTACATCACTAAATAGATCAGACACAAATTCCTCTTATCCTGCGAACACGAAGGTCACGACGTTTAGGAAGATCCAGTCAAGGAGGGAGATCAGCACCATGACAACGGCGACAAAGCCGAGCACTACTCCGGTTGACTTGATTAGTTCCTGGCGAGTTGGCTTGGTGACCTTGCCCAGTTCGGCAAGTACCTGACGCACGAATAGCGAAACGCGCTGGATCGGGTTCTTCACATTGGCGGAGTCAGCTTTCGCCTTCTCTACTAAATCTTCCGAGGGTTTCTCGTTTTCTTCAGCCACTCTTACCTTCTTTCCTACGCAGGGCGGACAGGACTCGAACCTGCAACTTTCGGTTTTGGAGACCGATGCTCTACCAATTGAACTACCGCCCTAAAGTTGCCATCGCCATCAACCGTGAACAGGCACGAGGCTTGGTTTCAGGTGCCACCTGAAGAAGACACACTTCTAGATTGGAATCTATTTAGTGAGTTTTCGCCAGATTAGTTTTCGGCAGATGTCAACTCGAAGAAGTTTAGGGGGTAATTTCCTTATTCGCAATGCCCAAGATTGCCCATCGTGACCATCTGGAACCCAAGTATTCTTGCACCATGTCGCATTCCAGAATCTCCAGCCGCATCGCCGCCATTGCCGAGAGCGCAACCCTGAAGGTTGACTCCAAGGCCAAGGCCCTAATTGCGCAAGGAAGACCAGTCATTTCCTACGCCGCTGGAGAGCCAGATTTCCCAACACCGCAGCACATTGTTGAGGCTGCAGAGCGCGCGGTTGTCGACCCCAAAAACCACCGCTACACCATGGCGGTTGGCCTTCCCGAGATGCGCGAAGCCATTGTCGAAAAGACCCGTCAGGACTCAGGCACCGAGGTCAAGGCCAGCCAGGTCATTGTTACAAACGGTGGCAAACAATCCGTTTACCAGGCCTTCGCGGTGATCGTCGATAAGGGTGATGAAGTCCTAGTTCCAACCCCCTACTGGACCACCTATCCAGAAGCCATCAAGTTGGCCGGTGGCAAGCAGGTAGATGTTTTTGCCGGTAGCGACCAGGGTTATAAAGTCACCGTTGCCCAGCTCGAGGC
>CAXNHX010000031.1:0-10332 GCA_964202305.1 Aquiluna sp. | reverse complement strand
ACTTCAGAGTTGGCATCGATGATGGTGGGTCGCGAGGTTGAGCTCACTGTCCAGAAGCAGCTCTCGGAAGTCGGCCAAGCGCTTGTCCAGGTTGAGAACATCTCAGTTCTCGATGACCGGATGCATCGAGCGGTGGATGGAGTCTCGTTTGAAGTTCGAGGAGGCGAGATTCTTGCCATTGCAGGCGTGCAGGGCAATGGTCAAACAGAACTCGCAGAGGCTCTGCTAGGAGTCAGAAACATCATCAAGGGATCAGGAACTGTCTCTATCAAGGGCAAGGATGTCACCTCTGTCTCGGTGAGAAAAGTGCTTGAGGCGGGGGTTGCTTTCGTTCCTGAGGACCGCAAGAAAGATGGACTGGTCTCAGAATTCACCATTTCCGAGAATCTCATGTTGAATCAATCCTTCGAATCCAGATTCACCAGAGGATTGAACATAAATTTCCCAGTGCGCAACGAAATTGCCACTGATTTGGTGCAGCGCTTCGACGTTAGAACCCCATCGATTGACACCCCGGCTGGAAAGTTGTCGGGTGGAAATCAGCAGAAGGTGGTTGTTGCTCGAGAGCTTGCGCGCGATGTCGAGGTCTTGATTGCATCGCAACCAACCAGAGGTGTGGATGTGGGTTCAATTGAATTCATCCACGAACAGATTGTTTCTGAGCGCGACCGCGGTAAGGCAGTGATTCTGATTTCAACCGAGTTGGACGAGGTGCTCGCTCTGGCAGACCGGATCGCTGTGATGTATCGGGGAAAGATTGTCGGCATCGTTGGGCCAGACACTCCGAGAGAAACCTTAGGAAAGATGATGGCTGGTGTGAGCGCATGAGTGAAAAAGACGATCGGTTCTCGCAGGCCTTGAAGGAAATTCTCGCGGGTGGATTTACCCGCACCCTGCTCGCCATCCTGATGGGGTTCCTGGTCGGAGCGGTCTTCATGATTGTCTCAAACAAGGAGTTCATCGAGGCGCTGGGGTACTTCTTCTCGAGGCCCACAGATGCACTTGCAGCGGCGTGGAATGTGGTCTCCGCCGGCTACGGGGCGCTGTTCAATGGAGCCATCTACAACGCTGATGGAGAGACTTTTGAAAAGGCAATTCGCCCGATCACCGAGACCCTGCGCCTCAGCGCACCCCTAATTGCAGCTGGTCTTGGCATTGGCCTCACCTTCCGAGTCGGACTGTTCAACATTGGTGGAACCGGCCAGTTGGTATTTGGCATTATCGTTGCCACCTGGGTAGCAACGCGGAGGGAGCTGCCTTTCTTCATCCACATGCTGGTGGCCGTGATCGCCGGCATCATTGGGGCAACTTTCCTGGGCGCAGTCGTCGGCTACCTAAAAGCTCGAACCGGAGCCCACGAGGTCATCCTCACGATCATGTTCAACTACGTGGCGATTTCCTTCTTTACCTTCCTGATGCGCGACCCAAACCTGTTGCAAGAGGAGCGCGCAAGTGGAAACCCCAAGGCCGACCCAGCAGTTGAGACCGCGCTGTTGCCAAAGATCTTTGGCGAGGAGTTTGCGGTCCACTTCGGATTAATCTTTGCCCTCATTGCGGTGGTTGTTTACTGGTGGCTTATGGAGCGCTCGACCATCGGCTATCGCTTACGCATGGTGGGACACAACCCCGATGCTGCCAAGACCGCTGGTATCAACGTCAATCGCACCTATGTGATTGCGATGGCCTTGTCTGCCGCATTTGTTGGAGTTGCAGCCAGTAACCAAGCGCTGGGAAGTGCCGTGGGAGTGATCCCGTCCTCACACGCAAACATCGGTTTTGATGCCATCACCGTGGCCCTTCTTGGAGGTTCTTCTGCCCCCGGAGTGCTGTTGGCTGGTCTTCTGTTTGGAGCCTTCAAAGCTGGAGCTCCCTCGATGCAGGTGATTGGAATCTCACCCGAGGTATTGGGGATTGTGCAGGCAGCCATAGTGCTGTTCATTGCGGCTCCTCCGCTAATCAGGGCAATGTTCCGACTACCGAAACCGCAGACCACCAGCGTGCTTTCTTCGATTCGAGATCGAATCCTTCGTAAGGGAGGTGCCAAGTGAACAATCAAACTGAAGAGAAAGTTGGCTTCAAAGCGCCGATAGTTATGGGTGTCCTTGGCTTCTTTGTCTTGCTCTTCTTTGGGTTCCTTGGCAAGGAAGGCGCTGTCGAGTTTCAGCTCTCCAGGCGCCAGGACGTGATTCAGCTAGATCCGATCATCGTCGAGGGAGTTAATCTCGGCATCGGGGGCGGAGCGCTGATGCTGCTATTCGCCGCCTTCTCGACTTTCAGAGCGGTTCGGGGTCTCAAGACCCCAATCTGGGTCTCCTCGGTCTACGGACTTATTGGTGTGATTGCGCTTCTGGGCTGGCTAGCCACGGGTGGTGCCGTGCCGGTGGCATTCATTGCTGGCACCGCGCTGGTGTTGGCAGTTCCAATCATCTTTGGCTCGATGGCTGGCGTCATGAGTGAGCGCGTAGGTGTGACGAATATTGCTATTGAGGGCCAGCTGCTCACCGGTGCATTCATGGCTGCAGTGGTTTCCACCATCACCAAGAGCTACACCCTGGGAATCCTCTCCGCGATGATCACGGCATCGATTTTCTCCATGATTCTGGCGACCTTCGCTATCAAGTATTTGGCGCAGCAAATCATTGTTGGAGTTGTGCTGAACGTGCTCGCAATTGGAATCACCAACTTCCTGTTCCAGCAGTGGCTCAAGGAAGACGGTGAGAATCTGAACTTCCCCGGCACCTTGGACATTGTCAAGATTCCCGTGCTGAGTGATATTCCGATTCTGGGTCCGGTGCTGTTCGAGAATCGCATCACTGTCTATCTCGCGCTGGTCGCCGTTCCGCTGCTTTGGTTCGTGATGTTTAAGACCAAGCTCGGTCTTCGCGCTAGGGCAGTTGGCGAGCATCCATTGGCCGCAGACACCGTGGGCGTAAACGTCGGTCGCACCAGATTCTGGTGGGTGACTCTGGGTGGCGCAATGGCTGGTATCGGCGGTGCCGCTCTGACCGTGGGTAACGCAGGAGCATTTGGTAGGGAGATGACAGGCGGCATTGGCTTTATTGCCCTGGCCGTAATGATCTTGGGCCGCTGGCATCCGATAACCGCAGCTCTGGCAGCCCTGCTGTTTGGATTCTCGATCATTCTGAGGGTCTGGGCTAATCAGGTAGCGCCTGGCATCCCATCGGACTTCATCACCATGGTGCCCTATGTCGTAACCATCATCGCGGTGGTTGGCTTTGTTGGCCGATCCAGAGCGCCTAAGGCTCTGGCTCAGCCCTACGTGAAGGGATAACCATGGAGATCAACTGGGATGAACTAACAAGTGCTGCGATTGCGGCACTTGAAAACTCCTACGCCCCCTACTCTCAGTTCCCGGTCGGGGTTGCGGCTCTAACCGATCGAGGCGACGTCATCACCGGAGCGAATGTGGAGAACGCTTCCTATGGCCTGGGGCTTTGTGCCGAGTGTTCACTGGTGAGTGAGCTGTTTAGAACCGGCGGCGGAAAGCTCGTGGCGTTCGCCTGCGTCGACAAACATGGCAACGAGCTGATGCCCTGCGGTCGCTGCCGGCAGTTGCTCTATGAACACAGAGCGCCCGGCATGCTCCTAAAGACCGTCTCGGGAATCAAAACTATCGATGAGGTACTTCCGGATGCCTTTGGGCCGGACGACCTAGTGGAGCGAAATTGAAATTCAGCGCCGTTGAACTGATCATCAAAAAGCGAGAGCGTCAAACTCTCACAACAGATGAAATCAACTGGTTAGTTGATTCCTATACCAAGGGCTCCGTGGCCGATGAGCAGATGTCGGCCATGGCCATGGCCATCTTGCTCAACGGCATGGAGCGCGAGGAAATTCGCGATCTGACCATGGCGATGATTGCCTCTGGTGAGCGATTGGACTTCTCGGGGCTAAGTGCCCAAACCGCCGACAAGCACTCCACTGGTGGCGTGGGGGACAAGATCACGCTTCCATTGGCACCACTGGTTGCCTCTTACGGTGTTGCGGTGCCGCAGCTTTCTGGCAGGGGACTTGGTCACACCGGCGGCACTCTGGACAAGCTTGAAGCCATCCCTGGCTGGCAGGCCTCGCTATCCAACACCGAGCTCTACTCGCAGCTAGCCGAGATTGGTGCCGTGATCTGCGCTGCCGGCAGCGGACTGGCTCCCGCGGACCGCAAGCTCTATTCACTTCGTGATGTGACAGGAACAGTCGAAGCCATTCCTCTAATTGCCTCCTCCATCATGAGCAAGAAGATTGCCGAGGGAACCTCTGCGCTCGTACTCGACGTCAAGGTCGGCTCTGGGGCATTTATGAAAACCCTGGATCGAGCGACCGAGCTTGCAAGGGTTCTGGTCCAGCTGGGTCAGGATGCCGGGGTGAAGACCAGCGCTTTACTTACCGATATGTCCACACCGCTGGGCCTCAAGATCGGCAACGCGCTGGAAGTTGAAGAGTCCATCGAGGTTCTGACTGGGGGCGGTCCCGGGGATGTTGTCGAACTCACCGTCGAGCTAGCTCGCGAGATGCTCATGCATGTCGGTATCACTGGCGTTGATCCTCGTGAGAACCTAAACAACGGCAAGGCTATGGACTTCTGGCGAAAGATGATTTCAGCTCAGGGGGGCGACCTCGATGCTCCGATGGAGAAGGCCAAAGAGTGGCACACCATCCGGGCCAGCTCCTCCGGCTACCTCTTCCAACTGGATGCGCTCTCCCTTGGCGTTGCCTCCTGGCGACTCGGAGCGGGTCGTGAGCGCAAAGAGGACGCGGTGCAGTTTGGTGCTGGTATCGAGCTCCACCATCAACTAGGTGCTCAGGTGCAGGCGGGGGATGCATTGATGACTCTGTTCACTGATACTCCAGAGAAGTTTGAGCGAGCCATTGAGATAGCCGAGAGCGGTATCTCGATTTCGGAGGCAATGCCTCCGGAGCGTAAGCTCATCCTTGGCCGAATCAGTTAGGAACCACAAATGGACATCGCCAAGCTTCCCAAAATCTCACTCCACGATCATCTCGATGGGGGCTTGCGGCCACAGACAATCATTGAGCTATCCGAACAGATTGGCCACCAGCTGCCCAGAGACAACGCACTTGATCTTGCCGACTGGTTCAGCGTCAACTCCAACTCAGGCTCCTTGGTTCAGTATCTAGAGACTTTTGATCACACTGTCGCCGTCATGCAGACCCGCGAGGGCCTTGAGCGCGTGGCCTACGAAGCGGTCATTGATCTTGCTACCGAGGGTGTCATCTATGCCGAGTTGCGCTGGGCTCCAGAGCAACACCTATCCAGGGGCCTCACGTTGGACGAGACCGTTGAAGCCGTTCAAGATGGGCTTGAGCGCGGCATGGAAGAAGTTGCTGAGCGAGGCGGCTTTATCCGAACCGGTCAGTTGGTCACCGCGATGCGGCATGCGGATCGGGGCCTAGAAATCGCGGAGCTTGCCGTTCGCCATCGCAACGAGGGCGTTGTCGGCTTTGACATTGCTGGAGCAGAGAAGGGCTTTTTGCCCTCTCGTCACAAGGTCGCCTTTGATTATCTAGCCAGCGAGCTTTTCCCCGTTACCGTTCACGCCGGTGAGGCAGACGGAATTGACTCAATCAAGGACGCGATCGTCTCTGGTCGCGCTCTAAGGCTGGGGCACGGGGTCCGATTGGTTGAGGACATCATGTTCTCTCGCACCGAGGGCGATACCGACCTGGTTGTCCTGGGTCCGGTTGCGCAGTGGGTGCACGATCGTGGCATCGCGCTTGAAACCTCCCCGTCTTCAAACCTGCAAACCGGCGCGTTTGCAGCTTTGGGTGACAGCATGGCGGACCACCCCTTCGACATCCTCTACGACCTGGGGTTCAAGGTGACTGTGAACACAGACAACCGCCTCATGAGTGGCACCAGCCTCACCAAAGAGCTGGAGATTCTTGTTGACACCTTTGGCTACTCTCTCGCTGATCTCGAGCAGTTCCAGCTCAATGCAGCCGAAGCTGCCTTCCAAGGCTTGCCAGAGCGCGAGGAGCTCATGGACATGATCGAACTTGGGTTCCAAGAGGCCATGGGTGAGAACTAGCCCTATCAAATTAGACGCTATCTCAGTTGTTGAATCCGTCAATCACTTCGCGGAGGCCATTGAGCTAGCGAGTGAATTGCTGGTGAAATCTGGTCACGCCGAGGGCACTTATGTTAGGCGAGTTCTGGATAACTTCGAAAAGTTGGGCCCCTACTTTGTGGTAGCGCCGCAGATAGCAATTGCCCACGCAAGCCCCGGTCAGGATGTCCTCTCTCCGGCATTGAGTCTGCTAAAGCTAAACCAGCCAGTTGTTTCCGGTTCACTGGAGAACGACCCAGTCGCGCTTGTTTTTGCCCTTTGCACGCCGGATTCTGAGCAGCACATCGAACTCTTGGGTGAGTTCGCAAAGTTAATGAGCGATCCAGGCATTGTGAACAGTTTGTTAAAAGCTTCCGCTGAAAGCGTTATTCGGGAAATTCTTCAAAGCTAGTTGGTTGAATTAGGGGTGCTTATTTATGCAGTGTGTGGTGCCGGAATTGGAACCTCCGTTCTTTTGAAGTCAAACGCAGACCGGGTTCTCAGCGCCTTGCAGATTGAGGCAACCGTTAGAGCGGTCTCGATTGAAGATGCTCTAAACCCAGACTCCCTGGCCCAGGTATTACTCATTACCCCTGAGTTAGAGTCACACGTGAGTGAAATACGCTCGGAGATCGTGGTCGTAAAGAACATCTTTGACCTCGCGGAACTTACCGAGAAACTCTCCAAAGCTCTTAACTGAGAGCTTGAATCAGCTCCCTAGCCCAATGCTTCAAGTTCTCTAGACCCGCTTGCGTATCTGAGCCAGTGAACTGCAGGTAGCACTTGAGCTTTGGCTCAGTGCCCGAGGGTCTGAAGATTACCTTCAACCCCCCACCTGTAAAAATAAGCGCATCGGTTCGCTCGTGACCTGTCCTGGTGAGGTAGTCATCCACTGAGACTGGCTTATTGAGAATTGATGACGGCGAATTGGCCCGAAGCCCAGACATAACCTTTTGGATTTGACCCAAATCCTGAACTCGAATCGAGACTTGACCCGTTGCGGTCTCGCCATAGAGGCGGGAGAGTCGATCCAACTCGTCTCCGAAGTTCAATCCTTTTGACTTGAGTTCGGCTGCCAGCTCAACCATCATCAGGGCAGCCGTGAGGCCGTCTTTGTCTGGGGTATAGCTTGGGTCCACGCAGTATCCAAGGGCTTCTTCGTAGCCGTAGTCAAGGTTTTCAACCTTCGATATCCACTTAAAGCCTGTCAGGGTTGTCTCATACCCAATCCCGTGGTGTTGGGCTAGTGAACTCAAATCTTGCGAAACAATCGAGTTGGCAATCACCCTGGCACCTCTGCTCGCCATCAGCTCTGCGAGGATCAATCCCACCTGATCCCCTGTGAGCATCTTGGGGGGATTGCCATATCCCACGGCCAAGCGATCGGCATCGGGGTCGTTGGCAATAACTACATCAGCAGAGATGTCCTGCGCAAGCTCGAAAGCCAAATCCATAGCCCCGGGTTCTTCTGGGTTCGGAAACGCGACGGTTGGGAAACTACCATCCGGCTCCTGCTGCTTGGGGACGCTGTGAAGCTTGAAACCTGCCTGCGAGAAGATAGCTGCTACGTGCTTGTATCCAACGCCGTGCATGGCGGTGTAGGCAATCTTGAGGGCCGCCCGTTGCGATCGAAGCTGCTCGGCATTACCAATTAGATTCAGTGCTCGTTGGCGATACGCAGAGATTTCAACCTCACCCAGAATCTCAAATCCCGAGTCACGTTCGATGTCTGCAAACGAAAGCTCGGCCGCAACCCGCTCAATCTCACGTGCGATGGCTGCATCCTGAGGGGGAACCAGCTGAGAGTGGGCGTTTGCCCCACCCAGATAAACCTTGTAGCCATTGTCTCTCGGTGGATTGTGGCTCGCGGTCACCACAACCGTTGCACTCGAAGCCAAAAGCCGCCCAGTAAAGGCAGCTACTGGAGTTGGAACCATCTCACTGAAAAGCTTGGCCCGAATCCCGAGCGCCGAGAAGATCTCAGCGGACAGCCTGGCGAACACATCTGAGTTTCTCCGGCCGTCGTAGCCAATGACAACGCTTAGCTCTTGTGAATCATCGAGGTACGCCTCGCGGTTCGCGATGAGAAAGCGCCCCAAACCAAGCGCTGTTTGGGCGACCACCACTTGGTTCATGCGGTTTGGGCCGGCTCCCAGCTCGCCTCGCAAACCCGCTGTGCCAAATTCGAGACGCGAGCCAAAACGGGCTTGGAGGGCAGGCAGATCGCCAGCCTCAATCAGCGCTGAGAGCTCAGAGCGAGTGACCGGATCGGGATCTTGTGCGAGCCAATCCCTTGCGGAGGCGAGTAGGTCCATCTAGAGCTTGACCACAATCTTTGCCAGCAGCTCTGAAATTCTTGCTTCAGCATCTTTGCCTGCCTGAATAACTTCCTCGTGAGAGAGCGGAGTACTCTGCACTCCGGCTGCCAGGTTCGTGATTAGCGACATGCCCAGCACCTCCATGCCAGCTTCGCGAGCGGCAATCGCCTCGAGGGCAGTTGACATGCCGACTATGTCGCCACCCATGATGCGTGCCATTTGCACCTCCGCAGGGGTCTCGTAGTGGGGTCCTCGGAACTGACAGTAGACACCCTCATCCAGGCTCGGATCGACCTCTCGAGCCAACGCGCGCAAACGCTTTGAGTAGAGGTCGGTGAGATCCACAAACTTGGCACCCTCCAAGGGGCTGGAGGCAGTGAGGTTGATGTGATCAGAAATCAAGACAGCAGCACCGCCTGCCCACTCGCGCCGAATGCCACCCGCACCGTTGGTCAAAACCATGACCTTAGCTCCGGTTGCCGCGGCGGTTCGCACCGAGTGCACAACGGCCCGAACACCATGGTTCTCATAGAAGTGAGTCCTAGCCCCAATAACCAAGGCGTGCTTTCCATTGGGGAGGCGAACTGACCGCAGTGTGCCCACGTGCCCGACTACCGCAGGTTTTGAAAATCCGGTGATTTCACTGGCTGGAATTTCGCTCACCGTCTCACCAATCAGATCGGCTGCTTTTGCCCAACCCGAGCCCAAGGTGAGGGCTATGTCGTGGCTCTCAATTCCGGAGATTTCTGCGATTTGCTGTGCGGCTTGGTTTGCAACCTCAAATGGGTTGACCTGCTCTGCATTGAGTGGGTGAGTCATAAAAAATGAGTTTAGCTGGCGAAGAGGTGCCCCGAACTAGGGAAGAATAAGGTCGTGACCTCAAATCTGAACCCCACCCATCGAATCGTAATTATTGGTGGTGGTCCGGGAGGCTACGAAGCCGCCAGGGCTGGCCGCCAGCTTGGAGCCGAAGTGGTTCTAATTGAGGAGAATGGCATCGGAGGAAACGCGGTTCTAACCGACGTTGTCCCCTCGAAGACTCTGATCGCCACCGCCGAAGCCGCGCAGCGAGTTTCGATTGCGAAGACACTCGGAGTGAATTTTTCTCTCGACGGAAAAAAGATAGAGCCCAAGATCGAGGTCGACTTTTCCGTCATGAACAAGCGCTTGCTTTCGCTGGCGAAGAGTCAATCGGATGACATGCTCACCACCCTCAAAAAGGAGGGGGTCAAGATCATTTCTGGTCGAGGTCGACTCGATGGCAACCATCACGTCATCGTGCAAGCGACCGTGGGTGGCGAACCAGAGCGCATTGAGGCTAAGACGGTCATTCTTGCCATGGGTGCCTATCCTCGAGAGCTACCAAGCTCTCTGCCGGACGGTGAGCGAATTTTGAACTGGAAGCAGCTCTACAACCTCAAGGAGTTGCCCGAGCACATGATTGTGGTTGGCTCCGGTGTCACCGGAGCCGAGTTTGCCTCCGCTTACCTCTACCTCGGCAGCAAGGTCACACTGATCTCATCGCGAGACAAGGTGCTCCCTGGCAGCGACGAGGACGCCGCGGATTTGATTGAAGATGTCTTCAAGCGTCGTGGCATGCAGATCATGAATAAGTCGCGGGCAGAAAAGGTCGAGAACATCGGCAGCGGTGTCAGAGTCACCCTTGCTGATGGCAGGGTCATTGAGGGCTCTCACGCCCTCATGGCCGTGGGAGCAATCCCAAACACCAGCGGACTCGGCCTCGAAGAGGCAGGCGTGAAGCTCAATGAGTCCGGTCACGTGATTGTCAATAAGGTGGCGCGAACCTCAAGGGCAAACGTCTACGCCGTTGGTGACTGCTCAACCGCTCTGCCTCTGGCCTCGGTGTCGGCCATGATGGGGAGAACTGCCGTCTACCACACCATGGGTGACGTCTCATCGCCAACCAGGAT
>CAXNHX010000030.1:0-10527 GCA_964202305.1 Aquiluna sp. | reverse complement strand
ACCCAGGACACCGGTGTCTACGTCCGCTGTTCAAATGCCCTTCGTGTGGTAGCCGTAAAGCAGTCAAAGATTTCAAATGATCTGCGGCTTTTGTCCTCAGGCCCAAGGGCCGGATTCAATGAAATCAACCTTCCCGCCAAGCAAGCTGGGTCTTCGATCATGCCCGGCAAGGTAAACCCCGTCATCCCAGAAGTGATGAATCAGATTGCCTTCACGGTCATTGGAAATGACCTGACTGTTGCCCTCGCTGCAGAGGCCGGCCAATTGGAGCTCAATGCCTTTGAGCCAGTTATTGCAAGGTCACTGCTCATGTCTATTCGTTACCTCCGAAGAGGCTGTGCAACCCTCACTGATAATTGCATTCTTGGCATCACCGCTAACCGGGAACTACTGCGTCAAACGGTAGAGAATTCCATCGGGCTTGTGACCGCGCTATCTCCCAAAATTGGTTACGAGAAATCCACCGAGGTGGCCAAGGTTGCGCAAGCCAACAATGCCTCCGTGAAAGACACCGTCATCGGATTGGGCTACATGACCCTCGAAGAATTTAATGCGGTCCTGGGAGATCTTGAGGCCCTAACCGGACCAGAGACCATCTCTCTCGAGGAGCTCTAAGCTTCCATCATGAGCACTCACATCGCAGCCAAGCCAGGAGAAATCGCGGAAACAATTCTGCTTCCAGGAGACCCACTACGAGCCAAATGGATTGCTGAGACCTTCTTAGAGGATGCACAGCTCTACTCCTCGGTGCGAAACATGTTTGGCTTCACCGGCACCTACCAGGGTCACCGAGTTTCTGTTCAGGGAACTGGCATGGGTGCACCTTCGATTGGCATCTACGCTCACGAACTCTTCGATGAATACGGTGTTCAAAAGGCAATCCGGGTTGGCACCTCAGGCGGTTTAGCTCCGACCAAATTGCGTGATGTTGTAATCGCAATGACCGCCTCAACGGATTCCAGCATCAACCGCCGCGACAACAACGGCTTGGACTTTGCCCCAAGCGCAAACTTTGAGCTACTTGAAAAGGCAGTTGCCAAAGCCAGGGCACTTGGAATTGACTTCCATGTTGGCGGTATTGCCTCTGGTGATCTTTTCTATGACAACACCGATTCACTGGAGCAATGGAAAAAGCTCGGAATCTTGGCACTGGAGATGGAAACCAATCAGCTCTATACCCTCGCCGCGAAGTTCCGCAGGCAGGCCCTGAGCATCGTGACAGTTTCAGACATGATGGATGGCTCCGGCCACACCTCAAGCGAAGAACGAGAAACAGGTTTTCGGGCGATGGTTGAAATCGCTCTAGCGACTCTCGACTAAATAGATGCTCATCTATGTATACTCGAACCATGAGTGAGTGGAACTACACGAAATGTGCCAAGCCTTTTGATTCCGAGCAGGCGGCAAGAGAATTTATGGTTCAGAAGGATTTTGCTGGCCACATTCTCAAGCGCGAAAACGGTTATGCGGCTGTCTGTCCGACCTACCCGGACGGCTACTACCCCGATGCGGTGCTAGTTGATTCTTTTGAGAATTCCAAGGGCGAGCTCTCGGCCTGGCAGAGCGAACTCAAGATCACCCAGTCCAACTCTTGCTGCTAGTCGGCGGCCTTCCGGGCTGCTGAAGCCTTATTTGGATCTTTTCGAGTGGCAAGGGCAAACAACGCGAGTCCCGCAAGCAAAGCCCCGGCCCCGAGGCCATAGGACAAGACATCCTCAGCTCGCTTGGAGTCAACAAAAACACCCACAAATACAACGGCGATAATGGCCGCAATCACGCCTATCAGCTTTGATTTGAGATCATCGAGGTCATTGATTTCTAGCCACTTCGGAACCTCAATGTTGGTGTCAACAAAGAGTTCGTAGAGGCCGTAGCCAATAACTAACAAAACTGTTCCAAGCAGGATTGCATCGATCGCCGTCAGCACCTCAACGATGGAGTCTTTGAGTGGCAATCTCATCATGACGGAGTCGACCACAATCACGATCATCGCGATTGAGCCCTGAGCCATTAGCAAAAGAGCGCCAATCATGGCGGCAATGGCTGGAACAATAACTGCGTAACGGGTAAGACCTACGATTCGGCGCATGCTTAGTTATACCACGCAGCCCGAACTAAACCTTGGGACTTTGGCCTTAGCCCCCTAGACTCTAACTAAGTGAGTGATTCATCACACGCTTGCGTCGTAGAACGACCCCCCACAAATCGTGGCGAATCTCTTCCTTCGGCGAACGATTACATCCATCGATGTCCTCGCCAACAACCCCCTCAAGGGGCACAACGTGATGCAAGTCATCACATGAAAGCAATCTCACTATGTCTATAAAAACTTTTACTGATCTTGGCGTGCCCGCCAAGATTGCAACCGTGCTAGCGGCACAGGGCATTGACTCTCCCTTCCCTATTCAGGTCGACACGCTTCCAGACACCCTGGCAGGTAAGGACGTATTGGGCCGCGGTAAAACCGGTTCCGGCAAGACTCTGGCCTTCAGCATCCCCATGGTGGTAAGACTCTCTGCCTCCGAGAACAACAATCAAGGACCCCGAAAGCCAAGGGGCCTCGTGCTGGCACCGACCCGTGAACTGGCGACGCAGATCGCCAAAACTCTCCAGCCACTTGCCAGTGCCATGAATCTAAGAGTTACGACCATCTTTGGAGGCGTTTCTCAAAAAGCTCAGGTTCAAGCGATCAGAAACGGGGTTGAAATCATCGTCGCAACCCCCGGTCGACTTGAGGACCTCATGAAACAGGGCCTTTTGAAACTGGATGCCATTGACATCACTGTGCTGGATGAGGCCGATCACATGGCAGATTTGGGTTTCCTACCCGGCGTTACAAGAATCTTGACTGCCACACCACGAGGTGGCCAACGCCTACTGTTTTCGGCGACCTTGGATAACGGCGTCCAAAAGCTGGTAGATAAGTTCTTGCAGAACCCCGTTATGCATGCGGTTGATGAAGAAAACTCACCGGTCTCACAGATGACCCACCACGTGTTTGAAGCTTCCGATGCAGAGGCAAAGAAGCAACTGGTTTACGCTCTGGCCTCCGGCACGGGCCGAAGAATCTTGTTCTTGAGAACTAAGCACCATGCTAAAAAACTTGCCATCGCACTAACCAAGGCTGGAATCCCCGCCGTCGATCTTCACGGAAACCTCTCGCAGAATGCCAGAGATCGAAACCTTGAAGCGTTCAGCGCGGGAAAGGCGAGGGTCTTGGTGGCAACGGACGTTGCCGCAAGAGGCGTTCACGTCGAGGGCGTCGAGCTCGTGATACACGTTGATCCTCCAGCCGAACACAAGGCTTACCTGCACCGATCTGGAAGAACTGCTAGGGCTGGTGCCGCGGGTGATGTTGTGACGATTTCTCTGCCTGATCAGCGCAAAGATCTAGCGATTTTGCTGAACCAAGCAAAGATCTCCGCAAGACCACAGGCGGTACACGAACAGTCTCCCGAGGTTATTGCGCTCATAGGAGAGGTGGCGGCCTTCGTGAAACCTGCTGCAGCCCCAGTTCAACCGAGAAACACGGGCAAGTCGACCGGCCAAAATGCCCAACGCAAGCGAGCACTGCGCGAATCTTCAGGGCCTAGTCATCAGCAACCAGCTGCACCGGGCTCCAGGGCCAATTCTCAAAGCGCTGGCGCTTCGAGGCGTCGACGCCAAAACTCAAGATAGGTAAGTCGACTAAAGCGCCCTCGGCAGGAATCGAACCTGCGACCAAGAGATTAGAAGGCTCTTGCTCTATCCACTGAGCTACGAGGGCTGGTAGACCAGTGAAGTCTACCCAAACCGAAAGGTGGATTCTCAGCCTCTCTTGGACTATTTCATGTCCCTGGGCGGTTTGAGACACAAAGCGAAAGAGGTAAGCATGTGGCAAGCAGTTTGGAATGGCGGGGTTATTGCGACCTCAGACCAAACCGTCGAGATTGAGGGAAACCAGTATTTCCCGATGGACTCGATCAACAAGGAATTGATTACGGATTCGTCTCAAACGTCCGTTTGCCCCTGGAAGGGCGAGGCGAATTACTTCAACGTCGTGGTCAATGGGGAGATCAACCCCGATGCGGCGTGGATCTACAGAACCCCTAAGGAACGCGCTTCTCAGATTGCCGGTCACGTCGCCTTCTGGCGGGGTGTAGAGGTAACAAAGATCGCCTAGTTCGCTAGGGTCAGTTACTTGATTAGCTTTCGATCGGTTTCCAAGACCTACGCTGCAGAGAGTGCGGTGAATAATTTCACGCTCGACATACCCGCAAGGCAAATAACTGTTTTCATGGGGCTCTCCGGGTCAGGTAAAACAACTCTGCTTCGAATGATCAACAAGATGGTTCCCCTAACCGAGGGCGAGATTTTGATCGACGATGTCGACATTCAGCAAATCGACTCCGTGAAGCTCAGGCGTAGCGTCGGATACGTGCTTCAGGAGGTGGGTCTCCTGCCTCACAAATCAGTGCTTGAAAACGTGGCCCTGATTGCGAGAATCTCGGGACAATCAAGTGTCGAAGCAACCACCAATGCTCGAGAGATGCTGGAACTGGTGGGGATTGATCAATCCTTCTTCGATCGCTACCCAGCTGAGCTTTCGGGTGGTCAACAGCAGCGTGTTGGGGTAGCAAGAGCGTTAGCAATCAAGCCCAACATCCTGCTGATGGATGAACCCTTCGGCGCCGTTGATCCGATTGTGCGGGAGGAGCTGCAGGATGAGCTTCTGCGAATCCAGCGCTCGCTTGGACTCACAATCGTGCTCGTCACACATGACCGGTATGAAGCGCTAAAGCTTGCAGATCAGCTGGTGATTCTCTCCAAAGAGGCACAGATTGAGCAAAGTGGCAGCCCTGCTGAAATCGAGGCGCAGCCTTCAAGCGAGTTCGTAAGCAAGCTCCTCGGACTTGGAAGATGACCTGGGCACTTAACAATGCTGAGCTGATCCTTCAGCTCACCCTCACGCACTTGTTTGTGAGCTTGATTCCCCTGGGCCTGGGCTTTGTCCTGGCCGTTGCCCTGGCTCGCGTTACACCCGCACCGTTCACCCCGGGAATCACTTCGGCTCTCGGAGCCGTTTATGCAATTCCTTCGCTAGCGCTATTCGTGGCACTACCAGCATTAATCGGGACGGATTTCCTTGGCCTAACAAATGTCATGATTGCGCTGACTATCTATGTAATTTCCTCGATGTTCTTTTCGGCTCGCGACGCTTTTACCTCGCTCCCGCCAGCAACCATTGAGTTCGCCCGAGCGCAGGGCCTGAGTGCAAGTCAACGGTTCTTCTTTGTTGAGTTCCCACTTGCCATTCCCGGGTTGATTGCGGGCGCGAGAATCGCAGCAGCAAGCACGATTTCCATGGCCTCAATTGCTGCGGTGGTTGGGGTCAGGAATCTCGGATACCTGTTTTTGGATGGCTTTCAGCGCAGAATCTTTGATGAGGTATTTGCAGGATTGCTGGCGATTTTTGTGATCGCAATTGCTGTTGACCTCTCGCTCTGGCTTTTAGGTCGAGCACTCACCCCTTGGTCTCGGAGGTCTCGTGTTTGATTTTGAGAGCCTTTGGATGTGGCTGGCCGACAGCAAGAACTGGGAGGGTCGCTATGGACTCCCTAATTTGCTCGCCGAGCATCTGTCGCTCACCTTCATGTCAATCGGCATCGCCGCGCTAATAGCCCTGCCGATTGGAATAGCGATTGGTCATTCGGGCAAAGGCGGCTCGGTGGTTGTGCTCTTGGGCTCGGCATCGAGGGCCATCCCCACAATGGGATTGCTCTTTGTCTTGGTGATGCTGCTGGGGGTTCAACAGCGCGAACTGGCGGTGACTCTAGCATTGGTGGCCATCGCCTTCCCGCCAATTCTTTCGGGCGCTTACGCCGGTATTCGAGCCTTAGAGCCCCACATCCCCGAGGCAGCTCGTGCCCAGGGAATGACCGGCTCTCAACTGATCAGACTGGTTGAAGTCCCGCTAGCAATGCCAGCGATCGTTGGCGGCTTCCGAATTGCTTGGATTCAAGTGGTTTCAACTGTGGTCCTTGCCCCTCTTATCGGACTGGGGGGACTCGGGTTCGGAATCATTCAGGGACTGGCGCTCAGAAATTTTGATCAGGTCGTTGCAAGCGCGATGCTGATTGTCATCCTGACGGTGCTGGGAGATCAACTAATCGGAGTTGCACAAAAAACTCAAACGCTTAAGCTTGAAAATTCATCTGGAGGTAGGAACAAATGAAACAACAACTCAGAATCGGCATTGCAGCTCTTGCACTCTCAACTCTTGGATTGGCAGGTTGCACCTCTCAGTCCAGTGAAACCATCGTGATTGGCTCGCAGGCTTATTACTCGAACGAGATTGTGGCCGAGGCTTACGCCCAAGCTCTCGAAGCCGCCGGCTACACAGTCGAGCGCAGCTTCTCCCTTGGTCAACGAGATGTATATGTCCCAGCCATCGTTGCAGGCGAAGTCGATCTTTTCCCGGAATACACCGGCAACCTTCTGCAGTATTTCAACCCTGAGGCCTCCGAGACTGAGGCTAACGCCGTTTACGAAGCGCTTGTCGCCGCCCTGCCTGAGGGACTAAGCGCTCTGGCGATGTCACCGGCAACCGACCAGGACTCATACAACGTCACTCAAGGATTCGCATCAGCCAACAACTTGTCATCCATAGCCGACCTAGCGAACCTGGGCTCCGTGACCCTTGGAGGTGCCCCAGAGCTTGCCGAGAGGCCATATGGTCCACGGGGACTACTCTCCGTTTACGGCGTGACAGTCGAGTTTCTAGCGACCGGAGACACCACCGTGGAGTCATTGGTCGCGGGCGAGATTGACATGGCAAATGTCTACAGCGCAGACCCGAGAATCAATCAGCTGGGACTTGTCACCCTGAGCGATCCTGAAGGGCTATTCCTGTCCTCCAACCTCGTTCCGATTGCCTCGGAAGCACTTGATCAGGGAGCGCGTGACGCCGTCAATGCTGTCTCAAGTGCCATGAGCGCGGAAGAGCTGGTCGCGATGAATGTTCGAAGCGTCGAGGAACAGCTCTCTGCCGCCCAGATTGCGGAAGACTGGCTGCGCTCTGAGGGCCTGATCGACTAGAAACTCGAAAGAGACCTCGGTGGCAAAAGTCACCGAGGTCCTTTTCTAATCTAAAGTTGGGTCAAGATCTTTTTAGGGACCGATACCAATGGCGCTGAGCACCACTCACATTCCTTCGCTTGCCAACAAGGATGACCTTGGTCACGCTGTTATAGACCAGGTTGAGCAGTGGGTGCTCTCATCAAGCCAAATAAAAAGCTCCCCTGCCGCAAAGCGACTTTCGGGATTGCTTCAGGACCCAACCGGTTTGGAATTCGCTGTCGGTTTTGTTGACGGCGTGATTCGTCCCGAGGACCTGAACGTTGCCGCCAAGAACCTCTACCAGCTCAGAAAAATCACTCCGAAGTTTTTACCCTTCCCGCTGCGGGTTTTGCTGGGGCTAGGAGCCAATCTTGCGCCGTTGTTTCCATGGATTGTGATTCCAATCGCCAGGAAAGTTCTCAGGAAATTTGTCGCTCATCTCGTCATTGATGCCTCGGCATCCAAGCTGACTAGAACCCTCCGAAAACTCAAGCTCGACGGCACCAGGCTCAACATAAACCTCTTGGGTGAGGCTGTCCTGGGCCGCAAGGAAGCTGATCGTCGACTGGCGAAGGTCAAGGAGATTCTCGAGCGCAGCGACGTTGACTACGTGTCGGTAAAGGTGTCGGCAACCATCAACCCTCACTCCCCTTACGCCTTCAATGAGACCGTGCAGGAGGTCGTTGAGCGCCTCACTCCGCTATACGAAACCGCCGTCAGGGGTGGCAACAAGTTCATCAACCTAGATATGGAGGAATACCACGACCTAGATATGACGGTTGCGGTATTCAAAAAGATCCTCTCGAAGCCCGAATTCATGCAGCTGACCGCGGGAATTGTTTTACAGGCATATCTTCCTGACGCACTCAGGGTCATGATCGACCTGCAGCAGTGGTCACAGATGCGAGTGCTCGATGGCGGTGCTCCAATCAAGGTTCGCGTTGTGAAGGGTGCGAACCTTCCGATGGAGCAGGTTGATGCAGAAATGCACGGCTGGCCGCTGGCAACCGTATCCTCGAAGGCCGAGGCCGATGCCAACTACAAGCGTGTGCTGAACTACGCACTTACTCCAGACCGAGTTCGCTTCGTGAAGATTGGCGTTGCCGGCCACAACCTCTTTGACCTCGCATTCGCCCACCTATTGGCAACTAGGCGTGGAGCCCAGGACGGCATGGACGTGGAGATGCTTCTTGGCATGGCCCAAGCCCAGGCAGAGGTTGTGAAGCGAACGGTTGGCAATCTTGTGCTCTACACCCCGGTTGTTCACCCCAAAGAGTTTGATGTCGCTATCGCTTACCTAATCCGCAGGCTAGAAGAGGGTGCCTCCAAGGAGAACTTCCTGTCAAACGCCTTCGAGCTCGCGAACCCGGACTTCTTTGCGATCGAGAAGGAACGCTTCTTACACGCGCTCGAAATTCTGGATGAGGTTGTCCCAATTCCAAACCGCCTGCAAAACCGCACTCAGGACCTTGGTTTCTCCCCTGCCGAGGGTTTCGCGAACGCCCCAGACACGGATCCATCACTCGAGCCCAACAGAAAATGGGCCTACGAGATCATCCACCGCGCCCCACAATCCCAGCTAGGGCTGGACGCCGTCATCAAGCACACCGTGACAAGCGAAACTCAGCTTGAAGGCTTGGTGGCCAAAGCGGTTGAGGGTGGGAAGCGCTGGGGCAAGCTTCCGCACTACGCCCGTGCCAGCAAGCTCCATGAAATTGGCACCCTGATCGAACACAGCAGAGGCATGCTCATCGAAGTCGCGATGAACGAAGCCGGCAAGACCTTCGACCAGGCCGATGTTGAGGTTTCTGAGGCGGTTGACTTCGCCCACTACTACGCAGAGCGCTGCAAAGAACTCAATGAAATCGATGGTGCTGTGCACCACCCCTATCGATTGACCGTCATCACTCCGCCCTGGAACTTCCCGCTTGCCATCCCGGCGGGCGGCGCTCTGGCCGCCCTAGCTGCCGGCTCAGCGGTTATCTTCAAGCCGGCAGGCGATGCTGAGCGCTGTGGTGCGGTGATTGGCGAACTGATTTCCCAGGTGATTGATGAGGATGTCTTCGTCCCGATTCAGATTCTCGAGTCTGATTTGGGTAAGCAGCTCATCTCTCACCCAGATGTTGACCAGGTGATTCTCACCGGTGGCTACGAGACCGCTCAGCTTTTCCGGAAGTTCAAGACAGATCTGCGACTACTCGCAGAAACCAGTGGCAAGAACGCCATCATCGTCACCCCGAGTGCTGACTACGACCTTGCAGCGAAGGACATTGCCTACTCTGCCTTTGGCCACGCAGGCCAAAAGTGCTCTGCGGCGTCCCTTGTGATCATGGTTGGTTCGGTTGCCAAGTCGGAAAGATTCAGACGACAGCTTGTGGATGCCATCGAATCGCTTCGCGTAGCGCACCCAAGCGACCCCTCTGCCCAAATTGGACCGATGATCATGCCTCCGCAGGGCAAACTCCTGGAGGGACTCACCAAGCTAGAGCGTGGTGAGAAGTGGCTACTGCAGCCAAAGCGGCTCGATGACACCGGCAAGCTCTGGTCTCCGGCGGTGAAAGAGGGTGTCCTGCCGAGAAACCCAAGTCACCTGATCGAATACTTTGGACCCGTGCTATCGATCATGACCGCCCGAAACCTTGAGAGTGCGATTGCCCTCCAGAATGCGGTCGACTACGGCCTAACAGCAGGAATTCACTCTCTAGACCCCGTTGAGGTGAAGGACTGGCTCGCTAGAGTTCAGGCCGGAAACCTATACGTCAATAGAGGCATCACTGGTGCAATTGTTGAGCGACAACCATTTGGTGGATGGAAGCGCTCGAGTGTTGGCCCCTCCACCAAAGCCGGAGGCCCCAACTACCTCTTGAGCCTGAGTTCTTGGCGACCAAAACGCGCCGAGGTTGAAGGAATTGCACTGACAGACACCCAGAACAAGGTTTTGGCTCTGGCTGCCAGTTCCGAGCTGGCCGACGGTGAGTTGGAGTCCTTGATTCGCGGTGCCAAGAGCGACCTCAAGACCTTGAAAACGTTCTTCACATCCACTGACCCATCCAACCTCTCGGCCGAGCGCAACGTTTTGCGCTACTTCCGCTCTGACTGCACGCTCCGAGTGCAGGCTAATGCCACGAGATTTGATTCTTGGCGAGCGGTGATGACCCTGATTGCACTCGGCTCCGGTGAGGTGAGCGCATTTGAGATGCCAGAGCGCCTAAAGCGCATAGCTCAGAAGGCAGGAATCCGCGTCATCATCGAAGACCAAGCAAGTTTTGAGGCCTCTTTGGTTGCCCGACCACGACGAGTTCGCATCGTAGGGAATGTTGACGAGATTGGTGAGCAAAGCCCTCTGTCAAACCCCGATGTTGCCATCTATTCAGATCCTGCCACCGAGGCTGGCCGAATTGAGCTTCTGCCCTACTTCAAGGAGCAGGC
>CAXNHX010000029.1:0-10574 GCA_964202305.1 Aquiluna sp. | reverse complement strand
GCTAAAACCTGACCCCCAAAGACTCTGCCTTGCGGCATCCACTGGGTCCGACCTTCGAACTCTGTTTCGCTTGTCTGCGTAATATCCAGCACGGATACGAGGTCGGCGATTGGGTCTTCTGGAATCTGAATCATGAAAGCCTTAGGTTCGTTACCCGCTAGTTTAGAGAGCGACCATGACTCCACATCTAACGTTCCTAGACCGAGCCGACCTAAGCGACCTCTCTGCCTTTCTCACTCGCGCTAAGAAGCTTGATCCCGAGGGTGCAGTAAAGCTCAAAAGCTTTGGAGATCTGCTGGGGATTTATGTGAGCCCAATATTCTCAGGTTCTCTCTTAGGTGATGGTCCAACAGTTCTTGGACTGCGAACTATCATGCTGTCCGAGGCGCTCGAAATTGACGCGACCTTCGCCATCGCTGCAGTTCTGGAGCGGATCGCAAACTTGGGTCTACATGATCTTCAGCTCTCATTACCTACCTCTCAGGTCCGCACCCCCTGGTCAGGCGTGACTCCTCCCCGAGATGGCTGGCTCGAGATTTCCAGTCTCGAGCAGGAGCAACTCTCAGTCTGGGCTAAATCGGGTATCAAGGAAGTGACCGAGGCTCTGCCAGAGGCTGTAGGCGCCTCGATTGCCTCAAAAGTCAGGCTGCAAATCTGGGGAAAGGCGGTTGACGAGGAGCTCAGACTTCCTGGCGCCGCAGCCTTTGCCATCTCCGGCTTGGGCTTTATGCAGCCGGGTGAAATGGTGCGCGTTTACGAGGCGGGTAACTGGTTGCGGCTCTCAACGAGTCACGGACACGTTCTCACCAAGCGCACTACTCGCGGCTAGTCTTCGAGGCTGTTCTGCATGGCCTGAGCGGCTCGGTCCAGATAGCTCCAGAGCTCTCCCTCGTCCATTGGGCTGAGCTGCAGCGAATCGACGGCCTTTCTCATAGCGGCGAGCCAAGCTTGTTTGGCCTTTGGCCCAATCTTGAAGGGAAAGTGCCGCATTCTAAGTCTCGGATGTCCTCGCTCTTGCTGATAGGTGTCCGGACCGCCCCAGTACTGCTCAAGGAACATCCGCAGCCTGCGCTCAGCCGGACCAAGATCTTCCTCTGGATACATGGGCTTCAAAATGGGATCCTGAGCGACGTGCTCATAGAACACCCTGGTGAGCTGAGCGAACGCGTCCGCACCCAAGCGGTCGAAGAGAGTTTGCAAGCTAGTTGGCCAGATTGATCTTGGATGCACTCATCAGGTTGATGCCCTTGGCATCAAATGCTGCCTTACAGCGTTTGCGTAATTCGCGAGCGACCGCCCACTGCCGATTGGGCAGAGTTTTCACCGAAGCGCGGATGATGAATTGCTCGCCAGAGATGTGCTGCATACCCCAGATCTCAACCTCCGAGGTCATGTCCTTGCCCCATGCTTTATCTGCTCGCATCTTGACCGCAACATCTTGAATGATGCCCTGCACAACCTCCACGTCGTTCTCATACGCAAAGGCAAAGTCCAGCAGGGCAGCAGCCCAGTCTTGCGAGGAGTTGCCCACCTCATTTATCTCGCCGTTGCGCACAAACCACAAAGTGCCGTGAATGTCTCGAATTTCGGTGACGCGCAGCCCAACGCGCTCAACCTGGCCGGAGACATTGCCAATCTGAACCCAGTCGCCGACTCCGTACTGGTCTTCGAAGACGATAAAGGTGCCAGCCAGCAAGTCTTTCACAAGAGTCTGAGCACCAAAACCCACCGCAGCTCCAATGATTGTTGAGACGGCAATCAGTGCTCCAACGTTGACGCCAAGCTGGCTAAGCACCATCACGACCGCGGTGATGCCGATGGCCCAGGTGGCAAAGTTGTCCAGGACGGAGGCAATGGTTTTGGTGCGCTGAGTAACTCGCTGCTCCAGAATTAGTGAGTCCATCTGTTCGGTTCTGGAGACGTGATTCACACCTGAGACAATGGTCTTCACTACCTTTTTGCTACTGAGTTTGAGAACAATACGCAGGACAGTTGCCCCGACCAGGATTGCCAACACCGAGATCAGTGTCGACCACTCGCTTAGTACCTGTGCAATGTCCATTGGCTACTCCTACTTGTCGGCTTTCTGTGCTTTCAAAGCTCTTTCAACCCCTGCTAATGACTCAAGCAGAATGCGCCTGAAGGCAGGCCTCGAGGTTGCGAATTCAGCGTTCATCAACTCACGAGTTTGCCTCGCAAGGCCTTCTGATGCGAGTTGAATCGGGTAGAGGTTGTTGAGCAAGTAGGCGGCGATGTGATAGCTGCGTGACTCCCAAATCTTTGGCGCTACCTCGTGATAAGCGTCGATGAAGGGTTCCAGTAGTGAAAGGTTGTTGGTCCTACCAAAAGCCATCGAGGCGGAGTTCACCAGGGTGTTCGAGTAGTCCTCAGTCTTGGTAAGGATGTCCCAGCTCTTTTGCTTGGCGGCTGCAGTTGGAATCACGGCTTTTGCTGCGGCGGCAAACTTCTGACCGTTGGCGGTGTTGTCTCGCTTGAGCTCGGCATCGATACCCGCCTCGTCCATTCGCCCGCCAATCACAAGTCCAGTCAGCAGTTCCCAACGCAGGTCGGCATCAAGTGCGAGTCCTGAGATCGACTTGCGACCCTCGTAGAGGTCAGAAAGCCAGTCCAATTGCGCTGCGGTGCGCGCAAACTGTGGGACGTACTTTGCAAACTGCAATTGGGTGTCGGACCCGGGCTTCGCGCTCTCGGTGAGGGTGATCAGGCCACTGGCAATCTTTTCGAGCGTTGCCTCGCGCCTGTGTGGCGCGACATAAAGGTTTCCGGTGGTGACCAGCTGGCGAAGCAGAGTCAGAATCGTGGTTGATTCGGTCTCAGTGGCAATGTGATCTAGCACCAACTGGATGAAGTCACTGGCAGGGGCCTCGGCATCTCGAGTTGCATCCCAAGCCGCCGTCCAAACCAAGGTTCTCGCTAGCGAATCCTCGATCTTGGAGAGGTTCTGCATTGCAAAGACTCGTGATGGCTCGTCCAGCCTGATCTTGGCGTAGGCAAGGTCATTGTCGTTGAGTAACACCAGCTGCGGCAATGGCTTTCCAACCAGCTCCTCAACCGGGGTGATCGGTCCATCAACATCGAGCTCGAGATAGTGATTGCGCACGACCTTGTCGCCAACGAGGTTGAAGAGACCGATTCCCATGCGGTGAGGGCGCTGGTGATCATGGCCCTCTTGAGTGGTCTGGGTGATTTCAAAACCAGTGATTATTCCTGCAGCGTCGGTGGTTATCTCCGGCTTTAGCGTGTTTACGCCAGCCGTTTCAAGCCACAGCTTTGACCACTCAGAGAGCTCCCTGCCGCTGGTGGCTTCAAGTTCAACCAGGAGGTCTTTCAACTCGGTGTTTTGCCACTGGTGCTTTTTGAAGTAGCGAGCAACACCTTCAAAGAAGGGCTCTCTGCCAACCCAGGCGACAAGCTGCTTCAGGACCGAGGCACCCTTGGCATAGGTGATGCCATCGAAGTTGACCTGGACGTCTTCTAGATCGTTGATCTCAGCAACGATTGGGTGAGTCGAGGGAAGCTGATCTTGACGATAGGCCCAGTTCTTCTCCAAGGCCGCAAATGTGGTCCAAGCTTCCTTCCACTCACTAGCTTCAGCGGTAGCGAGGGTGGAGACGTATTCGGCAAAACTCTCATTGAGCCAGAGGTCATTCCACCAGCGCATGGTGACGAGGTCGCCGAACCACATGTGGGCGAGCTCGTGGAGGATCGTGACAACTCTCCTCTCACGCGTTGCATCAGAAACTGCGGAGCGGAATACGTAGTTCTCGGTGAAGGTGACCGCGCCGGCGTTCTCCATTGCGCCCGCGTTGAAGTCCGGCACCCAGAGCTGGTCATACTTCTCGAACGGGTAGGGGAAGTCAAAGAGCTTCTCGAAGAACTCAAATCCGGCTTTGGTTTTTTCAAAGATGTAGTCGGCATCCATGAACTCAGCCAGCGATCCGCGGCAGTAAACGCCTAGTGGAATTGTCCTTCCATCGGAGGAAACAAGGGAGTCGGTCCATAACTTGTAGGGGCCTGCAATTAGGGCTGTGATGTAGCTCGAAATTCTTGGAGTTGGAGGAAACTCGAATCGAGCCTTATCACCAGCGAGGGAAACTTTGTTGGCCAAGGGGGAGTTGGAAATGACCTCCCAGTAGCTCGGAGCGGTGATCTTGAACTCAAAGGTAGCCTTCAAGTCCGGTTGCTCGAAGACGGGGAACATACGCCTTGAGTCGGGGACTTCGAACTGGGTGTAGAGGTAAACCTCGTTATCCACGGGGTCGACGAACCGGTGCAAACCCTCTCCCGAGTTGGAGTAAATCCCGGTTGCCTCAATTACCAGCACGTTCTTGGCCTTGAGATTGGGAAGGGAGATGCGAGTGTTGTCCGAGTGAGTCTTTGGGTCAAGATTCTCACCATTGAGCGAGATGGACTGCACGGACTCGGTTTGGGCATCTATAAACGTCTCTGCGCCTTCGGTCGCCGAGAAGTGAATGGTGGTCCTGGACCGGAAGTTCTTCTCGCTTGTGGTGACATCAAGTTCCACCAGGTAGCTGTCGGTTGAAACCGTTGCCGCACGCTGCTGGGCTTCTTTTTGGGTGAGGTTTTCACCAGGCATGTATCGCTCCGTTGCTTCTGAAAATAGGCTTCAAGCCTATGAGATTTTTCTCAGCTGACTGCCAATGCGAGTCGATGGTGAAATTTGTTCTGGGATGATTAGAGCTATGAAGCGAATTCTCCTTGCTCTGAGCCCCGTCTTGCTAGTCGCTGCACTTTGGATCTTCGCCACTCAGAACATTTCTAGGTTCCCAGACCCGATGGCAATCCACTGGGGTATTACGGGCGCTCCCGATGGCTTCGCCTCTTTTGAGTCACAGCTGGTGCTCACAACCGCAGTTTTGGGCCTGGTGGGTGTGTTGTGGTCGGGAGTTGTTTTCCTAAATCGCATCCCGAAGACAGTGAAGGTTCTATTTCTCGCGATCGTGGGCTCGATCTGGCTGCTTCTCTTTTTCCTTTTTGCCTACACCTTCGCAATTCAGCTTGATCTTGAGGATGCGAGACAAGCAAACCTTTCGATAGCTGTGCTCCTTGCCATCCTTATCTTTCCGCTGGCGCTGGTGCCCTGGGTGCTTGCGAAGCCCAAGATTGAGGTGGGAGAGCGATTCAAGGTTCGTTACTGGGGTATACCTTTGCTGAATCTGACCTACTCCGAGATTCTGAGTGCTGGGGTTGGGAGTGTTCGAGCCAGTGATTTTGGAGGCTGGGGCATCAGATACGCGAACAGGACCACCGCCTTTATGCCCTCTTCCGGGCTTGCCCTCGAACTTCACCTGCAAGCAGGTGAGAGGATTTTGATAAGAAGCGATCAAGCGGAATCGTTGGTTCGCGAGATAGAAAAATCAAAGGGGAGCCGTTGAGAATCCACATCGCTACCGACCATGCCGGTATGGAGCTAAGCGCCTTTCTCGTTCGGGAGCTGACCGCTTCTGGGCACGAACTAATTGATCACGGCCCGAAGGTTTATGACGCACTTGATGACTATCCGGGGTTCTGCATCGCAGCCGCTCAGGGAGTAATCAAGGATCTAAAGGCCGGGGTTGAGGCGCTGGGTATTGTTCTTGGCGGTAGCGGTAATGGCGAGCAGATGGCGGCCAACAAGGTTGATGGCATTAGGGCAGCGCTGATTTGGAATGAGTCAACTGCAAAGCTGGCAAGAGAGCACAACGACGCCAACGTAGCTGCATTGGGAGCGAGGCAGCACTCTGAAGCGGAAGTCCTGCACCTCGTGAAGCTCTTCATCGCAGAGCCGTTCTCAAAAGATGAGCGCCATGTTCGCCGCATAGGAAAGATTGCTACCTTCGAGCAAACCGGCGAGGTCTTGTAATAATTCATGCCAGAAGGACACAGCGTTCATCGAACGGCCAAACAGTTCCAAAAGCTTCTGCTGAACCAGACCGTGGCGGTTTCTTCGCCGCAGGGGCGATTCACTGACGCGGCTCTGGTTTCTGGCCAGCTAATGACCAAGAGTGAGGCCTGGGGTAAACAGCTCTTGCTTCACTTTGAGAGCGCAGCAATTCGTGTCCACCTCGGCATCTATGGCAAGTGGAGTTTTGCCAGCTTCGAAGACTCGCCGGCCGAGCCCTACGGTCAAGTGCGCGCAAGATTTCTAACCGACTCACATGTCGTTGACCTCAGGGGCCCTGCGGCTTGCGAAGTTGTTGCGTTCTCAGAAATCCCAACCCTTTTTGAGCGGCTCGGTCCCGATCCACTCAGGGCCGATACCAAAGGTCAAAACCGAGAAAGGTTCATCGAGCGAGTCTTGAAACGCAAGGTTCCCATCGGACAATTGCTAATGGATCAGAGCGTTTTGGCGGGGATAGGCAATGTCTATCGCGCGGAGTTGTTGTTTCGTGCTCAGCTTTCGCCCTTTGTGCCGGGCCACAAACTGCCGGCTGAACTTGTGGGTGCAATTTGGGATGACGCCGCGATGCTGATGCCGCTTGGCGTAAAAACTGGGCTGATGCTGACGCGAGAGGGCTATCTCAAGGGTCGACCTAAAAAAGACGACCGCTACAACGTCTACAAGCGCGAGGGCTTGCCCTGCAGGCAGTGCGGTTCCAACATTGCGATTGATTTGATGCAGGCTCGAAAGCTCTACTGGTGCCCGAAATGCCAGGCCTAGAGTTTGAGTTTGATCAGGATTTAGCGGCTGTTTTGAAGGGCGTTGGAGCGAGTGACGGGAATCGAACCCGCGTAATCAGTTTGGAAGACTGAGGCTCTACCATTGAGCTACACTCGCGTGACCTGGCATTAGGTGCTTACCTATTGTATGGGATAGAGTGTGACAGTTCGAAATCCTCTCCACAGGATTTGGAACGTTCGGGATGTAGCGCAGCTTGGTAGCGCATCTGTTTTGGGAACAGAGGGTCGCAGGTTCAAATCCTGTCATCCCGACAAATTAGGACTCATCAGCCAATCAACCAATCACGGAGCTAAGTTGAAAACTAACGTCGAGAAGCTAAACCCAACCAGAGTCAAGCTCACTATCGAGGTCGACCAGGCGAGCTTTAAGCCAACTCTGGACAAGGCATACAAGACGGTCTCCGAACAGGTAAACATTCCTGGCTTCCGTAAGGGCAAGGTTCCCGCTGCAGTGCTCGACCAGCGCGTTGGTCGCGATGTGATCATTGCGCAGGCAATCAATGACGGCATGGACGACTTCTACCGCGAAGCGCTTAAGATCGAGAAGCTTCTTCCCTTGGGCACTCCGCAGGCGGACGTGAAGTCAGCGCCTTCGGCCGATGAGATTGCTAAGCCGCTCATCATCGAGCTAGAGGTTGAGGTTCGTCCCGAGTTTAAGCTTCCTGAATACAAGGGTGCCAAGGCAAAGGTTGAGCCAGTCAAGGTTGCCAAGATGGACATTGAGACTGAGCTGGATGCCCTAAGGGCGCGCTTTGGCACTTTGAAGACTGTTGATCGTCCTGCTAAGTCTGGCGACTTCACAACCATCGACCTCAGTGCAGAGATGAACGGCAAGCAGATTGATGCCGCGACCGACATCTCTTACGAGATCGGTTCTGGGCAGTTGCTGGACGGTATTGACGAGGCGCTCGACACTCTGACCGCAGGCGAGACCACCGTTTTCCGCTCGAAGCTCGTTGGTGGAGAGGCCGCGGGACAAGATGCCGAGGTCACCGTAACTCTCAAGGCAGTCAAGGAGCGCGAGCTTCCCAAGGCTGACGATGACTTTGCTCAGCTGGCAAGTGAGTTCGACACTCTTGCAGAGCTCAAGAAGGACATCGAGCAGAAACTCGAGCTGCAGCTTGCGCGCAAGCAGATTCTCCAGGCTCGCGACCTAATCGTTGACGATCTGGTAGCAAAGGCGAAGATTCCCGTGAGTGATGAGGCGATCAAACGCGAAGTCGACGCTCACCTTGAGGGCGAGGGTCGCATGGCGGATGATGTCCACCGCAAAGAAGTCACTGAGGAGTCGACCAAGAACTTCCAGGTCCAGCTGCTACTCGACGCCATTGTTGAGAAGGAAGGCATTCGCGCCGATGACCAGGAGCTCATTGAGTACCTGGCTGGATCTGCCCGCAACTACGGCATGGATCCAAATGACTTTATTCGCCAGGTCGCAAACAATGGTCAGGTTCCTTTCTACGCCGGCGAGCTGGCTCGTCGCAAAGCGGTTGACTTTGTCGTGGAGCACGCTGAGATTACCGACACCAAGGGCAACAAGGTTTCCTACTCGGCCTAACGCCTGAGGCGAACAAGCGAGAAATCACCCTCAACGGTGGCTAAGTTTGTGTTCGAAAGCTAAAGGAGTTGTTCATGGCAGTGCCAAATTTGGACAGAACCGGCGTATTTGATCGCCTTCTGAAGGATCGAATCGTCTGGCTCGGTAGTGAAGTCCGAGACGAGAACGCGAACGAGATCTGCGCAAAAATCCTTCTCTTGGCAGCCGAGGATGCCGAGAAGGACATCTTCCTTTACATCAACTCTCCGGGTGGCTCTATCACCGCCGGCATGGCCATCTACGACACCATGCAGTATGTGCCAAATGACATTGTCACCGTAGGTATCGGCATGGCCGCTTCGATGGGGCAGTTCTTGCTCTCCTCGGGTGCAAAGGGCAAGCGCTATGCAACTCCCAACACTCGTGTCCTTCTTCACCAGCCACTGGGTGGCTTCGGAGGCACCGCCTCTGACATTCAGACCCAGGCGGAGCTCATCATGTCGATGAAGCGTCAGTTGGCTTCTATCACTGCCAGCCAGACCGGCAAGACAGTTGAGCAAGTAATGGCCGATGGTGACCGCGATCGCTGGTTCACTGCTCAGGAAGCCCTTGAGTACGGCTTCATCGATCAGATTCAAGAATTTGCTTCACGATCAACCGGTGTAGGGAAGGCCTAAGTCATGAGCTATCTAGAGTCTGCAGCCGGTCGAGTTCCAATGCCGTCAAACCGCTACATCCTCCCCGAGTTTGAAGAGCGTACATCCTACGGTTTCAAGCGTCACAACCCCTACACCAAGCTGTTTGAGGACCGCATTGTGTTCCTCGGTGTCCAGGTCGATGACGCATCGGCCGACGACATCATGGCGCAGCTATTGGTTCTTGAATCGCAGGACCCAGACCGCGACATCACGATGTACATCAACTCTCCTGGTGGATCGTTCACAGCTCTAACGGCTATCTACGACACCATGGAGTACATCAAGCCTCAGATTCAGACCGTGTGCCTTGGACAAGCGGCATCCGCAGCGGCAGTGCTGCTAGCGGCTGGTGCTAAAGGAAAGCGCCTTGCGCTTCCCAACGCCCGAATCTTGATTCACCAGCCTTCTGCTGGCGGTGGTGGCCAGGGTCAGGCATCTGACATTGAGATTCAGGCCCGCGAAATCATGCGCATGCGTGAGTGGCTGGAGTTCACTCTCGCCAAGCACAGTGGCAAGAGTCTGGAGCAGGTTAACAAGGACATTGATCGAGACAAGATTCTCACCGCCCAGGAGGCGATGGAGTACGGCCTCATCGATCAAGTACTTACCTCTCGCAAGGGCGCTTAGTCGATTTCTAGCCAGTTTCTCGGCGTGGCGTTGCACGAACTCAATGTCGCTGCCGACCTATAGGCTTTTTACATGACGCTTTCTGAGACCAGCGAGCTTTTGAAGTGCACGTTTTGTGGCAAATCTCAAAAGCAGGTTCGCAAACTAATTGCTGGACCATCGGTCTACATTTGCGATGAGTGCATAGAGCTGTGCAACGAGATCATCGAAGAAGAACTTGGCAGTGCGGTTCAGGCTGCCACCGAGTCACTCGATCTACCCAACCCCAAGGAAATCAAGTCTTTCCTGGATGAGTACGTGATCGGTCAGGACGATGCGAAGAAGCAGCTGGCAGTTGCGGTTTACAACCACTACAAGCGCATCAGGGCGGCTGGAACCCTCACCAACAAGGGCAAGAGCCACGACGAGATTGAGATCGCCAAGTCCAACATCTTGATGATTGGTCCTACTGGGTGTGGAAAAACTTATCTTGCACAGACTTTGGCCAAGAGATTGAACGTTCCATTCGCGGTTGCCGACGCAACTGCGCTAACCGAAGCGGGTTACGTAGGGGAGGATGTCGAGAACATCCTGCTGAAGCTTTTGCAGGCGGCGGATTACGATCCGAAGCGCGCGGAGACCGGCATCATCTACATCGACGAGATTGACAAGATTTCACGCAAGGCCGAGAACCCCTCCATCACCAGAGATGTCTCCGGCGAGGGTGTGCAGCAGGCACTGCTAAAGATCCTTGAAGGCACAATTGCGTCGGTGCCACCGCAGGGTGGCCGCAAGCACCCGCAGCAGGAATTCATCCAGATCGACACCACGAACGTGTTGTTCATTGTGGCCGGCGCATTCGCGGGCCTAGAGACAATCGTGGGGGAGCGCACCGGCAAAAAGGGCATCGGCTTCGGAGCTCCGCTCAAGGAGAAGACTGATGTGCAAAACGTTTTCCGTCAGGTTCAGCCCGAGGACTTGCGGAAATTCGGATTGATTCCTGAGTTCATTGGGCGACTTCCAGTCATTGC
>CAXNHX010000028.1:0-10655 GCA_964202305.1 Aquiluna sp. | reverse complement strand
CCTGTAACAGACGTTTCTGAAAGGATTCACGTGAACCTATCTTCAACAATGAGCAACGGTGGATACACCCTTGTTTACAACATGCTCTCGCTTGGAATCGCGAGCATGCTTTTCACCACCATTTTCTTGTTCGTAGCTCGTGAGCGCGTTTTGCCTCGCTACCGCATGGCCGTGATGGTCTCCGGTACCGTAACCGCAATCGCTGCTTACCACTACTTCAGGATGTTCGACGACTTCAAGCACGCCTTCGGTCCAGAGGGCATGGGCGTCGTCGCTTACAACGTTGGCTACCGCTACGTTGACTGGTTCCTAACCGTTCCACTACTTCTAGTTGAGACTGTTGCTGTACTTGCTTTGGCACGTGCGCTACAGACCCAGCTTCTAGTGAAGCTAGTTCCAGCATCAGCGGCGATGATTGCACTTGGTTACCCAGGCGACGCAAGACTCGACGTCTTTGGTCTAGCACCAAGCGTGTGGGGTCTACTTTCAACCATCCCATTCCTGTACATCCTCTACGTACTGTTCGTCGAGCTAGGCAAGTCCCTAGAGCGCCAGTCCGCAGCTGTACAGCGCAAGATCAAGGAGCTACGTTTGCTCCTTCTTGCAACCTGGGGTGTTTACCCAATCGCATTCATTGCGAACATGAACGCAACTGGTTTCGACGAGGCCAGCTTCGTACTTCGTGAGACCGGCTACACCATTGCCGACATCTTGGCGAAGTGTCTATTCGGTTTGGTGATCTTCACCATTGCTCGTATCAAGAGCTCCGAGGACAGCGAAGAGTTCGCAAAGTCCGAGTACAAGGACTAATTAGTCCAAGTAAGTGGTTGGAAAGAGCACCGGGAAACCGGTGCTCTTTTCCATTTACATAAGGAGTGAAAATGAAAAAGAAAATTAACTACGACCTGATTCAGTCCATCATTCTGGTCGGCATGCTTCCCGGGATGATCGCCTTTGGTGCCATCTTCCCTAGCCTCTTTGCTACCTATCGCTAGTCTTCACGGGTGAGTAACAGCATTGACCCAACCCAATGGGAAGCCTTCGTCCAATCTCGGCGCACCACACGTGACTTCCTAAACACCCCGGTTCCCCAGGAGCTGCTCGACCAGCTTCTCAAGGACGGAATGGCTGCCCCCTCCTGGTCTAACACCCGGCCATACATGATTGGCATTGCGCAAGGTCAGACCAGGGATCGAATCTCAAAAGAGTTCCTGTCTCGCTGGGATGCGGCTCAAAAAGCCCTAGACAAGGGCCTGTGGGGGAAAATCAAGCTCCTGATTACTCGCTACGGACTTCCCGACTCCGACTATAAAGTGTTCCGCCCCTACCCCAAAGAGCTTGTGCCAAGGCAGCAAAAGGTTGGGGCCGACCTCTATGGGGCTCTCGGCATCGCCAGAGATGACAAGCAAGCAAGAAGGGACCAGTGGGGCCGAAACTACGAGTTCTTCGGGGCTCCGGTTTCCCTGTTCGTCTTCGCTCATTCCGGGCTGGGCGAGTATGCGGTCTCAGACGCCTCCCTGTTTGCGCAGAATTTAATGCTCTCCGCACACGCCCGAGGACTCGGAACCTGCGCCCAGGGCGCAAGTGCTCTTTGGGCAAAGCCCGTAAGGGATGAGTTCAAGGTGCCCAAGAAATACAAACTCCTTTACGGCATCGCAGTTGGTTACCCCTCTGATCACAGCGTGAACTCCTTCCAAGCAGAACGAATTGACATCGAGAACGTCAAGCTCCCAACAAATGATTGACCTCGGCGACAAGAGCTTTGTTCTAGACCCTTATCCGCAGCTTGCGGATCTCAGGGCCTTCAACAAGCCCGTCTGGCATGAGGGGCTTGGCGTATTTCTTGCAGCCAAATACAAAGACGCCAATCAGGTACTTAGGGATCGCAAACTTGGCCGAATCTTCAAACCCAAGGAACCACAGAGTGAGTGGGAAACCTTCAACTGGCTGCACGCTGATTCGATTTTGGACTCTGAGCCACCCAAGCACACCCGGCTGAGATCCCTAGTGATGAAGGCTTTCAATCCAAAGACCATCGCTGCTCTAGAGCCACAGATTCAGACCATTACAAACAACCTACTTGCCCAAGCCCAGGCAAAGCTTGACGCAAATGGCGAGTTTGACCTCATTGCAGATTTCGCCGAACCGCTGCCGGTTCGTGTCATCGCCCACCTGTTGGGCTTTCCAGAGTCCGAGGAGCACCTCCTTCGCCCATGGTCGCAAGCGATCGTGAAGATGTATGAGGTGAGTCCAAGCGATCAGGAGAAACACGCAGCGCAGCAAGCCTCCGCAGAGTTCGCCACCTATGTGGAAGACCTAATGATCAAACGTCAGGCGAATCCGGGAACAGACCTGATCTCGGAGTTGGCTCTGGTCGAGCAGAATGGCGAGAAGCTCAACACCCACGAGCTAATTGCAACCTGCGTGCTGCTGCTAAACGCTGGACATGAGGCGAGCGTAAACGGGTTTGGCAATGGGATGGTTGCCACACTCCGAAATGACAGTCAGCTTGCAGCACTCAAATCTCAACCAGAGCAGCTTGCCCAGACTGCGGTGGATGAGTTCCTGAGGTTCGACTCTCCCCTGCACCTGTTCGAGAGAACAGCCACGGAGGACACTGAGGTTGGTGGTGTTGCGATAAAGCAGGGTCAAAAGATTGCCGCTCTCCTCGGGTCTGCAAACCGTGATGAAGAAATCTTTGAAAACCCGACCTCTTTGGACCTAACCAGATCTCCAAACCCGCACATTGGCTTCGGAGCAGGCATCCATTTCTGCATCGGCGCCCCGCTAGCAAGACTCGAGATGTCAACGGCACTGCCGATGCTGATCAAGGCTTTTCCAGACCTCGAGCTGAGCGAAGAGCCAGTGCTCAGGCCAACCTTCGTGCTGCGAGGTTTTGAACAGGTTCTGGTGAAGGCCTAGCCCTCGGCTAGAACAATGACCTTGTCGCCCTCGACCAGCTTGAATCTGCGGACTTTCTCAGGGTTTAGCGCAACCCCGTAGGCATTCTGCTGAGAGGACTCGAGCTCCGCCTTTCGATAACCTATTGCGGTCTCGCCGCGCTTAGCAGCTGCCTCAATCAAAACATGCATGTCGACGGTCTCGCCCAACTTCACGTACCAGCTGGCTGGATGAAGGCTGATCTCAGAGCCCTCGGACGAGAACAGGTAGCCAAAGACATCCGCAAGGTCAGGATTCTCAGAAATCTGCGACATCATCAGTCCAATGAGCTGGTCACTAACGATGAAGTCGTCAGCCTCGGCGCTCTCGGCAAGCTGTCGGTTTTTGTCATCGAGCATCTCAGTGACGATGTTGAAACTCTTGCCAGACTTGGCCGAAATCGCACGAAGCTGAAGCAGTGTGATCAGCGTGATTGCATCGGACTGTTCAGCACTGAGCTCACGATTCGCCAACACGATGATGTGGTCGAAGGACTGCACCTTCACTCGATCAAGAACGGCCCTGGAAGTGGGGTCACCTGAAACGAAGGTGAGCTTGACCTTATCGGAGGTAGAGAGCGTCATCTTGGGCTTATCCGAAACCAAAGTGACAGTCGACCCGCGCGCCACGTATTGCTCGAGCTCGGACAGGATCACCGGAAGGTTTTGGTTTTGACCAAGAATCAGAGCCTTTTCGGGCTTTGGTGCCGCAATCTTGCTGTTCGAGATTGCCGTCTTATCAAAGGCATAGGAATCAGAAGTTCTGATCAAGCTGTCGTCTGGGGCGATCACGATCAATTGATCGCCATCCTTGATCTTTAGTGTCCGGGCAGGGTTCAGCGACACCTCACCGTCGCGCAACACACCGATCAGCGTTGCATTGGAGAACTCGTGCTGAGCCTGAAGGTAAGACTTTCCAATTAGCTGAGGTCGCTGGGTGAAGTAGATTTCATCGCCGTCAAAGTCCAGTAGGTCCAGGAAGATCTGGCTCAAACCTGACTGTCTGGAAGTCTGGACCATGATGCGGCTCATGACATCGCCAGCTAGTATCCACTTCACTTCATTCGCAGATACCAACTTTGCTCGCTCAAGATTCTCCATCTCTTGAAGCTCGGCAACGATGTGATACTCGCGCTCTGGCCGATTGGGGTTATTGACGAGCGCCAATGCCGTCTTCATAGTGACTAGGTCAGCATTGTCCGTCTCATCAGCGGCCAGAATGATGATTGAGCTTGCGGTTGCGTGACTGGCGATCTCAAGATCGCCTAGGGACATTGGGTCACCCGAGCGAACAATCACCTTGGTCTTGCCGATCTTCCCAACCTGCTCCTTGATGGCGTCTTCCATCTCAACCTTGTCGCCTGGAGCCAAGATCACGATGGTTGCCCTTTTGCGAGAGAGGTTTGCTAGAGAGACCTCTCTAACCAGGGAGAACACTCGGGAGTTCCAGCCGAGGATGAGGGTGTGGTCAGATTCAATAACGCGACTTCTGCCTTTGCGCAGCTCTTCGACTTTGGTGTCAAAGGCCCCTGAAACTATTCCAATCAAGCCGGCGAGGAAAACCAGGCCCCCGAACGTCGTGGTGAGCATGATGGCTCGATAGGCAAGCCCCTCAGCCCCGACCACCGTTCCGGGATCCAGCGCGTGCATGAGGCTGAACCAGATCATCTCGCCAACGCTCTCGCCTGGAACAGGATAAGAGGAGAAGATCATCACAAGCAGTGTCATGAGCAGCACGAAGACTGCAGTGACCAAGGTGAGTAAACCAATGAGCGAGAGCAAACCCTTCGACATCAAATTGTCGAAGCGATAACGCAGCACGGCGAAGAAATTACGCAAGAACGACCCCTTAGTAAAACTTGTTTCTTAGCCTAGAGGGTTGCAGCGAGTTAGCCCTTGGTTGCACCCAACGTGAGGCCAGACACAAACTGTTTACGCAAGATAAAGAACACCAGAAGCGTTGGTAGAGCGGCAATCATGGCACCTGCCGCTAGCAAGTTGTAGTCCGTTACAAACTCACCCTGGAGCCTTCCAAGCGCGGAAGTAATGGGCCGTTTATTGTCGGTCGACATCAGCACCAGCGCCCAGAAGAAGTCGTTATAGATCCAGGTCGTCATCAGAACACCCAGCGAGGCTAGTGGTGGTCGAAGCAGCGGAAGAATCACGGTGAAGTAGTGGCGGAATACCGAAGCGCCATCCATCATCGCGGACTCCGAGATTTCCTTTGGAATGGTCTTCATATAGGAACTGAGCACGAAGGTTGCAAAGCCCATCTGGAAAGCAACGTGGATCAGAATCACGCCAATGGGCGAGTCATAGAGGAACCGGCGATCACCCACCGCATCTCCAATCGCCAAGTACATCTTGAAGACCGGGATAAAGACAAGCTGAGCGGGCAGCAAATTACCAGCCGTGAACAGAAGCAGCATCGCAACGTTGAAGCGGAAGGAATATCTCGTGACGACAAAAGCAATTAGCGAACCAAAAAGGAGAATTAGGAATACCGCTGGCACAGTTATTACCACGGTGTTCCAAAAATACTGAGGCAACTGCATGCGGTCGATTGCCTCGGCGTAGTTGAACAAACCCAGCTCCTGAGGTGGGGAGAAAACTCCACCAGCACGAATTTCCTTGTAGGGCCGCAGTGACGACCACAGCGTCCAGGCAATTGGGAAGATCCATGCGATCGCAAAGATGCCGATGAATATCGAGATAAAGCGATCCTTTATCTGCTGCGCGTGCAGTTTCTTCTTTCGCTTTTGGCTCTCCTGTTGAACCTCAGGTTTCACGCTTGTCATCGATCGTCCTCCTTGAACTGTTGGTTCAGGTAGGCAATGATCGGCACGATCGAAAGCAAGAACAGGATGACTGCGTAGGCAGCGCCCTTCATTGAGGCGCCCTCGCCCGCAATATTCTCAAAGACCAAAACACCCAAAATCGGCAAGCCACCTCGGCCCCCGTAAATGATGTAGACCATGTCAAAGGCTCGAAGAGATTCGATGATGGTAATCACAAGGACAATGACGTTCACGGGTCGCATCGCAGGGAAGACAACCTTGCGGAAGGTCTGCCATTCAGTAGCCCCATCGATGGTTGCCGCTTCGCGAAGTGCGGAGTCAACGGCCTTCAGTCCCGCTAAATACAGCAGCATGATGTAGCCAATATGGCGCCAAGACGCCATGATCATAATCACCCAGACGTTGTAGCGATCGTCGCCAAAGAATGAAATGGCCTCGGATATTTCTAGCCCGAGAAGGCCGTTTACAAAGCCGTCTGGGCGAAGTAAGAAGTTCCAGATAATTCCGGTGACCGCCAGCGAGAGAACTACCGGTAGGTAGTAGGCCGACTGATAAAACTTGTGACCGCGAATTTCACGATCAATTTGATACGCAAGCAAAACACCAAGTGGAGTCGCTATCACAAAGAACCAGCCCAGCCAGATCGCATTGACGCGGAGGGCTTCCCAAAAAATTGGAGTGTTGAAAAGAATGTTTTCGTAGTTTGCCAGACCGGCCCAGACGATGTCCTGAGGATTGATTCCGGTCCAATAGGTGAAAGAGAGGTAGATGGTTGCCAATGCGGGGAACCACACCAGACCTATGTGCAAGATTGTTGGGATTCCGATAAAGAACCCAAGTGTGAATTTGTCGCCTCGAGAGAAGAAACGGCGGCGCTTTTGGGGTGAAATCACCCGCGGCTGCGCCGCCGTTCCAACTCGACTCATTTGCTCTTTTACTAACCCAGCTTTACAGCGGAGGTAGCGCGTCCCACTGCGACTGCAGAGACTCAAGGATCGAGTCGGTGCTCGATGGGTCCTTGAACCAGCTCTGGAATGCAGGGCCAACTACTGGGCCTGCGAAGTCCGGGCGGGTGTCGCGGTCTAGGAACTGAGTTATGTACTTCGCCTCTGACATCACAGCAAGCTGCTGGTTCTGGAAAGCGTCATAGGTGGAGCGGTCCTGACCGTTGTTGGCCGAGGTCATTGGGATACCGGTGTCAAGCTGAGCCTGGACACCTTCCATGTCTCCAGCGAACTTGATTAGGTCCTTACCACCAGCGTTGTTTGAACCATTCTTGGCAACACAGAAACCGTCGATAGGTGCATCAATGGTGTCGCGTCCGTGGTCTGGGTTGATCTCAGGGAATGGCACAATCCACAGGTCGTCGTAGTCTTCCTGGCTCTGCTCTAGGAAGTTAGCTCCGAACCATGAACCATTCATGAAGAATCCAGCCTGCTTCTGCAATAGCAGCTGCATAGCTCCATCCCACTCTAGGTCTAGAACGTTGGTGTTCTGGTAAGGAAGCAGCATCTCCCAGTGACGGAAGACTTCCTTGACTCGGTCGTCGGTCCACTTCTCGCGTCCACCTAGTAGGTCAACGTGGAACTGGTAGCCATTGATGCGAGCATTCAAGATGTCGAATGTTCCCATTGCTTCCCAGCCACCCTTGTCAGCTGCGGCTAGACCAATTAGGCCCTGGCCCTTCAGCTCTTCGAGAGCACCCATGAACTGATCCCAGTTGTAGATGTCCTCTGGGTTTAGGCCGATCTCAGCCATCATGGACTTGCGGAAGTGCAGACCCCATGGATACCAGCTCTGAGGCACGAAGTACTGCTTGCCATCGAGACCGGTTGAAGCAATCTTGTAGCTCTCGTTGTATTGGTCGCCAATTTCGTTCCAAACATCGGAGATGTCCACAAGCAGACCCTGGGCTGCGAAGAACTGCATGCGGTAACCGGCCATCCACTGGAAGCAGTCATCCGGGGTTCCCTGCAGGTACTGCGACAGGTTGTTCTGGAAAGCGTTAGCTTCAGTGGCGTTGTAGGTGACCTCATTGCCAGTCTTGGCAGTGTAGGCGTCTACAAGGCCCTTGAGCTGAATGGTTGGTGACTCGTCAACGGTGCGCGCACCGAACGAGACTGGACCTGAACTGCCTGGCGCACAGCCGGCAAGCATTGTTGCGCCAGCGATACCTAGGCCACCAGCAGCCGCACCCTTTAGCAAAAGGCGACGGTCTAGTTCGTGACCTGCGATTTTGTTCAACATTGAACCTCCTATTTGGACTCTTACGTCAAACAATAGACCTGCGAATCAGACGAAGAGTGCTCATTTCATAACAAAATAATCACAAACGAACAATAAAGAACAAGCCTGAACATTTTTGGAAGTCATTTAGGCGTGGGATATAACCGTTGAGTCCGATAAGTCTCTCTTAGACTCCCTGCAAGGGCAGCCAGCAAAGCGGCGGCGGGCTGCGCTCAGAACCACTCAGCGGATTGCAGGGAATGAGGGGAATTTGATTACCAAACCCAACTGGCGCGGCGCAATGCTCGATGTCTCCCGACATTTTCTTGACAGCGCGTTCATAAAGAAAACGATTTCGTCTCTTGCGGTCTTTGATTACAACCGGCTCCACTTGCATCTGACCGACGACCAAGGTTGGCGCCTGGAGAGCAAACGATTTCCCCTGCTTCATGAGATTGGTTCGACTAGGCCCAGAAGCCAGGTCAGCCACAACCTTGCGGGTCGAAAGTATGACGACACCCCACACTCGGGCTACCTGAGCCAAGACCAAATTGTCGAGATTGTGGAATTTGGTCTTGACCACGGAATCGAAATAGTTCCCGAGATCAACATCCCCGGTCACACCGGTGCGCTACTGGCCGCCTACCCCGAACTGGGGTTAGAGGGTGAGAAGACTGGAGTCACGGTTGATTGGGGCATATCCACCAGTTTGTTGTCACCCTTGCCTCCGACTTTCAAATTCCTGGAGGAATTGTTTGACGAAGTTTCAGGCTTGTTTCCCTCCGAGTACATCCATGTGGGTGGTGACGAATCCCTAATCGAGCATTGGCTGAGGGACTCAAGAGTTAGCGCTTTGATGCGGCAGAAGAATCTCACCGATACCTCTGAGGTGTTGGCTTACTTCATGCGAAGTGTCGAAGAGATCCTGTCGAAGCTTGGAAAAAAAATGATCACATGGGATGACGCTTTTGCGAACAACCCTGAACTTGCAACCAGCGCCGTGGTGATGTCATGGCGAGGAGAGGAAGTTGCTGAGCTCGCTCTGAGGCACGGTAGAGAGGTCATTGAGGCCCCGGTCTTCCCGCTTTACTTCGACTACTCTCACGAGGTAAGCGAGAATGAACCGCTTGCCATCGGCGGACCGATTACCACAGCGGATGTTCTGGCATTCAAGCCACTGGCCAACACCATGGGGGTGCAGTTCCAGCTGTGGACCGAATACATTCAGAGTCCGGAGCATGCCGAATACATGATGTGGCCCAGGGCGGCTGCCTTGGCTTTTGCCTGCTGGGGAGAGGGCAATAACTTTGAAGAATATTTCTCGGAAAGACGACAAAAGCTCTCCGAGATCGGGGTGAACATTCGAGAAGAGGATCCTCGTCAGCGGAAAGATCAGTCGTCGCTTGGGATAGGGAAGTTCCACCCCGGATACCCAATTGCTGCCGTCAGAAGCGAGCTGGCTAACGCCGCAAGTCGCGGGCTTGTTGCAAACAATTTCGATTTAAGTTAGGCCCAGACATCCTCGGAGACGAGCATCTCCCTGACCAGGGGGACAACCTTGGTGGCGTAAAGCTCGATGGACTTCATCAACTTTGAATGCGGCATTGGACCATTGGCATACTTGAAATCGAACCTTGTCACGCCCACACTTCTGATCGCGTGGACAATCTGACTAGCAACCTTTTCGGGTGAACCCACATACATTGAACCGCCCTGCACCTCGGAGATGAAATGCATCTTGGTGGTTGGTCCCCAGCCCCGTTCACGACCAATGCGACCAAACATCTGCTCGTAGTGTGGCCACTGCTCCTCAATCGCCTGCTCATCAGTGTCAGAGATGTGACCGGGTGAGTGAATCGATACGGGCAGCTGTGGCTGTCCCAGCTTCTCCAGTGACTCCGCGTATAGACGTCTAAATGGTGCAAAGCGAGCTGGGTCTCCACCAATGATTGCTAGCGCCATTGGAATACCCAACCTTGCGGCACGAATGACAGACTCCGGGGAACCGCCAACACCCACTCTGAGTGGAATCGCACCGCCCTCGGTCTTTGGGTAGACCTCCTGGTTGTGAAGCGGTGCACGCATAGTGCCTGACCAGGTAACGGGCTTCTCCTTGAGTAGCTCAACCAGTAGCTCCAGCTTCTCCTCAAAGAGCCCTCCATAGTTATTGAGTTCGTACCCAAACAGCGGGAAAGACTCAATGAAGGATCCACGACCTGCGGTGATCTGCGCTCGGCCATTAGATAGGCCATCCAGAGTTGCGAAGGCTTGATAGACACGAACTGGGTCCTCGGAGGACAGCACCGTCACGCCTGAACCGAGTCTGATGCTCTTAGTCACAGACGCAATCGCTGCCAAGACTGTATCTGGGGATGAAACTGCGAAGTCATCGCGGTGGTGCTCACCGATATTGAAGTGTGATAGCCCTAGTTCGTCGGCAAGCTTTGCCTGCTCCACAACATCACGAAGAACCTGGCCGGCAGACTTTGGATTGCCGTTGTCGTCGAGCGACATATCTCCGAAGGTGTCTAGGCCAAACTCGATCTCAGTCATAGAAATAGTCTAGGGGGTCTAGACAGAAATGCAACTATTCCGCTGCTGCTAACTGCCCGCAGGCTCCATCAATTTCTTTGCCGCGGGTGTCCCGCAGGGTTGTTGGAATGCCCAGAGACTCCAATGTGTCCACAAAGAG
>CAXNHX010000027.1:0-10885 GCA_964202305.1 Aquiluna sp. | reverse complement strand
TTGGCTGCAGCGTCATCGATTTTGTGATGCTCGAACTCGATACCGAAAAACTGCGCCAGAGGTGCGAGATCGGGGTGGTTACCAAAGACCTTAGAAATCTCAACGGGGAGCGAGCCAGAGCGCTGACGGAACATCAGGTCGTTTAGTGCGTGTCCGGCTTTGGAGACTAAGACCACAGTTTTCATGTTGCGGCCCACGAAGTCGAGCACGTACTCCATTTGGTATTCGGTGGCGATGGACTCGAATCGTTGCTCGAAATCCGCCTTGGTTATGGCGGCTTCAATCTGCAGCCTCATGAAGAAGCGACCGGTGTCGTCCGAGGTGTATTGCTGACTCTCGGTGATATTGCCCCCCGCTTGAACGACGGCTCCCGAAATGGCATGCACGATTCCAGGACGGTCGGGGCAAATAAATGTGAGCACCCAGTGCTCTTTGTTCTCGGTCATGCGCCCAATCCTATTCAGCGTGCCAAGGGTTGTGCGGTCAGTTGGCTGGTAAAGTGTGCCCATGCCAAATCAATCTGCTGCCTTCAACGCACCCCTATCCGAGGTCGATCCTGAGATTGCGGCCGTGCTGCAGCAGGAGTTGGATCGCCAGCGTCACACCCTGGAGATGATTGCCAGTGAGAACTTTGTCTCTCGCGCGATCCTAGAGGCCACTGGCTCAGTTCTAACCAACAAGTACGCCGAGGGCTACCCAGGCAAGCGCTACTACGGCGGTTGCGAGGTTGTCGACATCGCCGAGGAACTTGCCCGCGCAAGAGCCAAGCAGCTGTTTGGGGCTGAGCACGCAAACGTCCAACCCCACTCGGGAGCAACCGCAAATGCGGCGCTAATGATGGCCCTTGCAAAACCTGGTGATCGCATCCTGGGTCTATCACTGGCTCACGGTGGGCACCTAACCCACGGCATGAAGTTGAACTTTTCGGGACAGGTATACGAACCTCACGCCTATGAGCTGCACCCAGACACGTATCGCATCGACATGGACATCGTCCGTCAGCGGGCACTCGAGACCAAGCCAACAGTTCTAATTGCGGGCTGGTCTGCTTACTCCCGACACTTGGATTTCGCGGCTTTCCGCTCCATCGCGGATGAGGTTGGCGCAAAGCTCTGGGTGGACATGGCTCACTTCTCCGGCTTGGTTGCCGCCGGGGTTCACCCAAGCCCGGTTCCCTATGCAGATGTTGTCTCCACCACCGTGCACAAGACCCTGGCTGGACCAAGGTCCGGTCTAATTTTGTGCAAGCAGGAGTGGGCAAAGAAAATCGACTCCGGTGTCTTCCCCGGCCAGCAGGGTGGACCCCTCATGCACGTCATTGCGGGTAAGGCTGTCGCATTCAAGGCCGCGATGCAGCCCGAATTCAAAGAGCGCCAGCTTAGAACCATCGAGGGAGCTCAGATCATCGCGGAGCGACTGGTCCAGAAGGATGTCGTAGATGCCGGTGTCTCGGTTTTGACAGGTGGAACCGATGTTCACCTGGTGCTGGTTGACCTCCGCAATGCCGCAATCGACGGCCAAACGGCAGAGGACCTGCTGCACCACGCCGGCGTGACTGTGAACAAGAACTCTGTGCCAAACGACCCCAGGCCACCAATGGTTACCTCCGGTGTACGCATCGGAACTGCGGCCTTGGCGACCCGAGGTTTTGGCGCTGAAGAGTTCCACCAGGTCGCTGACGTTATTGCAGGGGCTCTAAAGCCTGGTGCGGATCTGGCCGCGCTGAAGGCGAAGGTTCGTGTCTTGACCGACAAGTTCCCGCTCTACCCTGGCCTCGAGGGCTAGAGCATTGGTTGCTCAGCTACTTGATGGCCTGGCAACAGCCAAGGTGATCAAGGCTGAGCTAGCTCTTCAGGTTGGTGAGCTCAAGAAACGCGGAATTACTCCAGGACTCGGCACTCTGCTCGTTGGAGACGACCCTGGATCACACTCCTACGTATCAGGCAAGCATCGTGATTGTGCGCAAGTTGGTATTAATTCGATTCGAATCGACCTACCAGCAGCTGCGAGCAAAGCTGATGTCATCGCTGCAATCAACGATTTGAATTCGGCATCCGATGTAACCGGATACATAGTCCAACTGCCACTCCCATCAGGCATGGATGCCAACGCAATGCTGGAGTTGATCGATCCAGCTAAAGACGCCGACGGCCTTCACCCAATTAATCTCGGCAAGCTCGTGATGAACGTCTCCTCGGAGATGAAATCTCCTCTTCCCTGCACGCCCAGCGGAATCGTGGAGTTGCTCAGGCGATATGGTGTTGAGACCCGAGGTAAAGAGGTTGCAATTCTAGGCAGGGGACTCACTGTCGGAAGGCCGCTGGGGCTTCTTATGACCCGTAAGGGTATCGATGCGACCGTCACCCTCCTTCACAGTGCCACTAAGGACATCCCGGGCATCTTGAGCAGAGCCGACATCGTTGTTGCGGCTATTGGCCAGTCTCACTTTGTGAAGCCAGATTGGATCAAGCCAGGCGCTGCGGTTCTCGATGTTGGAATCACGAGAGTGGATGGCAAGCTGGTGGGCGATGTCGACCCAGAAGTCATGCAGGTTGCAGGCTTTGTTTCCCCCAATCCAGGCGGGGTTGGCCCAATGACCAGGGCGATGCTGCTAAGGAATGTGGTTCTAGCCGCGAGCTAGAACTTGCTCCTAATAGCCCACAGGTCTGGAAAGACTGGGTTGAACAAGGTGCTTGCCAAGTATCCAGCTCCAGAGGAGCCTCCAGACCCAATCTTGCGACCGATTGTGCGCTCCACCATCTTGACGTGACGATAGCGCCACTCTTGCAAGCCCTCATCGAGATCGACCAGGGATTCACCAATCATGGAAGCTTCCGGGTCATTAATGTGAAGCCAAATCAGTCTCTCCTGGAGCGCCTCATCTGGGGTCCAAGCGGTGGTGAAGTCGTGCCCGTGCACGTGCTCCGGCAGCTTGGTTCTCGACTCGAAGTATTTGAGCGCCGAGTGCCACAGCGACGGACGCCGCATGGCTGCCTCAACCTTTGCCCTCGCCTTTGAGCCCGGCGCGAGATGCTCGGCCATTCCCATCCCGGTTGACTTATCAGCATCTTTGCCAGCCTGGTCTCGTCTTCCCAACACCGCCTCCAGCTCCCGGAATTGGGCGGACTGGAATCCACTCGCAGAACTCAAGCGCTCTCGGAAGGAGTTGAACTGCAGGGGAGTCATGGTCTCGAGAATGTCTAGCTGGGAGACGCAGGTCTTCATGATGTTTCTAATGCGACCAAGTAGTGCCAGGGAGCGGTGAGTCTCGCCTTTTCCGAGACTGACCTGCAGTGCGGAGAGTTCGTGGAGTATCTGCTTGAACCAGAGCTCATAGACCTGGTGAATGGTGATGAACAGCATCTCATCATGTTCTGGTCCGTCGGAGAGTGGTTGCTGAAGTTCCAGTAGCTCATCCACCTTCAGATAGGTGGTGTAGGTGACGTGCTTATCGTGGCTCATGTGACTCTGTTTCCCTCATCCTTGAAATTCTTGTATTCGCCAGAGGCGACTAAATCTCGAAGCCTTCTGAACCCCTCGAAAACCTCCTGGTAGCTGGTGGCGAGAGGTGAGATGGCTAGCCTCAGAGAGTTGGGCTCTCGGTAGTCGGGGATTACCTTCTTGAATTTTCGAAGCGCACCGGCAATCTGCTTGGCATCGGGGTGAGTGAGGATGATGTGCCCGCCTCGCTTGGCTGGGTCCTCGGGGGATCCCAGTCCAAACCCCAAAGGCTCTAGCCATTGCCTGTGCAGGTCGACCATCAACTTGGTGCCAAGCTGCGCTTTTTGCTGGATGTTGGAAATCCCGGCTCGCTCGATCATCTCGAATGCAACTTGAACCGCTCTGATTCCAATGATTGAAGGGCTGGCAATTTGATATCTGCGAATGGTCTCGGCTGGTTCGAAGAAGGGGCCCATTTCAAACTGCCGCTCCTGCGCGAACCAGCCCTGTATTGGCACCCGAAGTTTGGTTTGGAGAGCCGAAGCAACAAACAGCCAAGCGGGGGAGCCGGGACCGGAATTGCCATATTTGTAGGTGCAACCAACGGCTAGTTCCACGCCGTTTTTCTCAAAATCAAGCTCGATTGAGCCGATTGCATGTGAGCAATCCCAGACAACCAAAATGCCAAACTCCTTGGCCAGGGCGTTTATACCTCGGATGTCTTGCTTTGCTCCCGAGCGATAGTTGATGGCCTGCAGGGTAATCATTGAGACATCTCTCGAGAGCAACGGGCGCAATGCCTCAACGCTTATCACTTCATTCTTGCTGTCAATCTTGACTGCCCCCCAGCCACCAGAGCCGTCGGTGTCGAGGGTGATGATTTCCTTGCCCAGCTGCTCGGCAAGGCCGGCGACGATATAGCGATCGGTTGGGAAGTTGGCTGAGTCAACAATCACCTTGTTGCGTTCCGGCATTGAACGTATGGCCGCGCTGCAAAGCTGATAGAGATTCACACTGGTGGTGTCACAGACCAAAGTTTGACCTGGGCCTGCCCCTAGAGCAGCCCTCGCCAGTAGGTCACCCGCCGGTTGAGCCTCGTCAATCCAGTGGCTCCAGCCATCTACCAGCTCGTGACCCCACTCTTTGGTGAGGAAGTCATTAGTTGTCTCTATGGTGCGGAGTGGAAGCCTGCCGAGTGAGTTGCCATCGAGGTAGCAAAGGTCTTCGTCGGTGACCAGGAACTCGGCCTTGAAGGGTCGAAGTGGATCGTTGTTATCGAGGTCTATGGCAGTTTGTTCAGTGATTGAAGCTTCGTTGCTCATTGCTCCACTCTATTGCTAGACGAGCAGCTGGTGCTTTGCTAGCTCGGCATACAGTGGAGTGCTCTTGACTAGCTCGGAGTGGGTGCCTGAACCCACAACGGAACCGTTCTCGAGCACAAGGATTAGGTCCGAATCAACAACCGTGGAGAGTCTGTGGGCAATCACCATGAGCGTGCGATTCTCGGCGACGGCATCGATTGCCTCTCGCATTCGCTGCTCGTTGGGGCCATCAAGAGCGCTGGTCGATTCGTCCAGCAAAAGGATTGCAGGAGTTGCGAGCAGTGCCCTTGCGATTGCTAGACGCTGACGCTCACCGCCGGAGAGCATGATGCCATCCTCACCAACCTGGGCGTCGAGTCCCTTGGAGTCGCGATTGAGGACCTCAGTGAGGTTGACCTTGGCTAAAACCGCCCGGAGCTCGTCATCGGATGCAGCTTCTTTGCCAAGCAGCAGGTTGTCTCGAATTGTTCCGGCCAGCACCGGAGCGTCTTGCTCGACATAGCCAATCTGCTCCCTGAGAGCGGCTCTCGAGAACTCTGTTACTGGTTGCCCGTCGAGCAAGATGCGACCCGCGGTTGGCTCGTAGAAGCGTTCAATCAACGAAAAGACAGTGGATTTTCCAGCACCCGATGGTCCGACCAGTGCGACGCGCGAACCTCTCGGAATCTCAAAGCTAATGCCGTTCAGAATGCCCTTGGCAACCTCATCCTGGTCAGGCTCGTAGTGGAAGGCGACGTTCTCAAAGCTGATTGCCGTTTGGTTTTGTGCAACGCGGTGAGCCATCGGCACACCGGGTTCCTCCTCATCCAGGACCATGATTTCCTGAATACGAGCCAGTGCTCCGAGGGCTCCCATGACAGAGGTGTACGCACCAAAGGCGGAGATCAGTGGTCCAACCATGAAGAACAGCAGGATTACAAAGGTAACCAGCGACGCGATCGTAGTCTCACCGGTTGCAACCCGTAGGCCTCCAAGCCCCAGCACCACTATGAACGCAGTGTTGAAGGCAACCTGAGCAATTGGGGCAACGACGGCGCTAAGGCGCGCGATGCTCAAACCCTGCTGGTAGGCGGCCTCGGCATCTTTGTAAATCTCTTCGGTCTCGCGAGGCTCGGCACGAGCTGCGCGAATGGTGCGGATAGCACTCAGCGCCCTCTCAACCGAGGCGCTCATTTCACCCACTCGCTGCTGAGCCTTGGTGGTGGCGGAGCGAATCTTGCGACCGGTGAATGAGATCGCAAACACGGCGGTGAAAACGACCACCAGGGTTGAGCCAAGCAGAATCGGGTCAATGAAAGCCATCACGATGATGGCTCCAAAGAACTGCAGCATGCCGCCAAGCGCATCGACAAGACCCTGGGTTAGCACTGCCTTCAAAAGTGTCGAGTCAGAACCCACTCGGGAGACCAGGTCTCCAATGCGCCTCTTGTCATACTGGTTGATCGGCAGGCGCAGCAGCCTTGCAACCAAGGCCTTTCTGGTTGAGAGCACAACGCCCTCGCCGGTGCGATAAAGCAGGTAGAACTGGAAGGCATTTACAAGCGCGCCCACGATAACCAGGGTGACAATCGCGATGGCTAGGGTTGAGAACTCAATATTCTGCTCAACCGCCTCAATCAGCTGGCCAATCAAAAGCGGCTGAGCCAGCGCCAGGCCCGAACCCAAAACCGATAGCACCAGGGCGAAGATGAGCGTTCTTCGGTGCGGACGCACATACGGAAACAAATCGCTCAGCTTGGCTCGTGGACCTTTGTATTCTCGGCTTTTTGGGTTTTGAGTCGGGTCGTCGTAGTAGTCGCTCACAGTATTTATAACTTCATTTCTTGGCTAGCCCGTCCCCGAGCAGTTTCTCATTCAGCAGGTAGTTGATTTCCTGGAATGACAGCGCCTGGGTGTAGGCGGTGTTGTTTCTGAATCTCTCAAAATCTAGATCTCTAAGAAGGCTAGCTGTTACTGGCCTCTGGAGGCTGAGAAACATCAGAGTGGTATTTGGCTTTCGTTCAAAACTCTCGAGAACTTGACCGCAACCATATCCAAAGACCCGCATGGCCACATCCGCCTCTAAAGGACCCGTCTTTCTCAAGTAGCCATTGTCGGGAACAACTGTCTTTGCGCGCAGCACTTCGCGTTTCTCCCAGATCTGAAAGCAAGTTCGCAGCTCGTTGGCCTTGGCAAGTGGCTCACCCTGCTCGTTCTCGTAAATCAGATTGACGTCCTGATCGTGAACTAGGTGAAAGCGCAGGTCCAAGCGATTTTGGACCGACCACTTACGCCAAGACCTTGGGACCAAGAAGGCGATCTGGGTAGAGAACTTTGCAGCGTGGTTGAAAAACGGAATAGAAAGAGCGTTGTTTCTGCCAAACGGCGGGTTTGAGATCGTAACCAGGTCAGGGCTTGGGCTCTCGTAAGTCAGGAAGTCACCCGCTTTTACCCCTGGGTGCTTGGGATAGGTGTCTATAGACGCGACATGCTTCGCTCCTAGTTCAGTCAGGGCATCCACGAAGCTTCCCGTCCCACCTGCAGGCTCAAGGAAGTGCCGCTCTGCAGGATGATCCAGAAAATCAAACAGCACCTCGATCAAGCGTCGGGCTAGGGGTCTGGGTGTGTAGTACTGCTCGAGTCCTGTGACTCTGCGGTTTCCCTGTTTTTCTGACACCCCAGAAACCATATCAAGTACTGACCCGAAGACCCTAAGTTGCCGTGCTCCAAAGGGCTATCCCTTGATTATGTGTGCAACCGCGATGCTTGCTACCAGAAGACAGCCAGCACGATGTTGGTTAGGGTCAACGCACCAATCGTTCCGAATACTGGTGTTGCAACGCTCTCCTTCTTGCGGTTTAGCATGACAAGCGTGACCACAACTGCGGCAATGATGGACTTGACGGCAATCTTGGTGTGGTCAACCTCCACCTCTGCGCCAATCGCACCTCGCCACTCCGCAACGCCAACCAGCAAAATGCCGGTGACCAGTGCGGTCCAGGCGCCGTGGACCATTGCGGGCACGACCTTGGCTGCCTTCTGAGCCATTGCCTTAATCTGGGTTAGAAAGCCACCAAACAGTGAGGCTAGACCAACAATGTGCAGAACGACGAGGGTGTTGCGAGTTAGTTCAGCAACCATTTCCATGGGAGTCTCCTTGAGCCATCAATTGACTCAAGCCTAACTATGGCCTTAGGGAAAGCATGTGAAGGGCAGCTTGCACTGCCTCGGCACCCTTGTCTTCCTTGGCGTTCTCCAGGCCAGCGCGAGCGATTGCCTGCGCCTCATTGTCGACTGTCAGTAGGCCAAACCCAATCGGGGTTCCGGTGTCTAACTGGAGCTGAGTGAGGCCATCCGTAGCTGACTTGCAGACGTAGTCGAAGTGTGGTGTCTCGCCTCTGATGACAACCCCGAGAGCGATAACCGCGTCAGCACCCTGCTCGATGGCAAACATCGCGGCAAGTGGAAGCTCGAAAGCCCCGGGAACTCGCTGCAGTACCACGTTTTTGGTGCCCGCTTTTTCCAGTTCACGTAGTGCGCCCTGGATGAGTCCGTCCATGATGGTTGGGTGCCAGGAGGTGGCAACAACGTAGATAGTCTGACCCTCGCCAGAAACCTCTAGCTGAGGTGCTCCGAATCCGCTCACTACTTCAGGTTAGCGGGAATCATGTGTCCCATGCGGTCGCGCTTGGCATCCAGGTACCCAACGTTCTGCGCAGCAAGACCCACGATTAGTGGAACGGTTTCGTTTACCCTCACGCCAGCATCCTCCAAGTAACGCTTCTTGGCGGGGTTGTTGGTCAACAACTGCACGCTGGTAATTCCAAGGTCGTTCAAAATCGCAACTGCCGCACCATACTCACGAGCCTCGGATGGAAGTCCAAGAGCCAAGTTGGCATCTACGGTGTCAAGCCCCTGCTCCTGAAGAGCGTAAGCCTTGAGCTTGTTCAAAAGTCCAATACCGCGACCCTCTTGGCCGCGAAGGTAGATAACGACACCACCGGTCGGGCTTGCGGCAATGGCATCCATTGCGCCCTCTAGCTGCGGTCCACACTCGCACTTCAGCGATCCGAAGGCTTCGCCGGTGATGCACTCGGAGTGCATGCGCACCAGCACGTTCTCACCGGTTGGGTTGCCGGCGATGATGGCAACGTGGTCCGCAGTGGTCTGCACGTCGTAGTAGCCACGCACGGTGAAGTCACCGTGGGTGGTTGGAAGCTTTGCCTCGGCCTCGAACCTAATGCGGTTTGAGCTAGCGCGGCGCTCTGGAGAGCGCTTCGCCATGTGGTCCTTGAGGTGTGAAATCGTAGTCATAGGGAGTTCAAACCTCTTAGCTACCTCAAATAATCCCTCCCCGCGCATCATTGTTCCGTCATCGTTGATCATTTCAGCCATCAGGGCAACTGGTTCGAGACCAGCCAGGTCCATCAGATCAACTGCAGCCTCGGTGTGGCCAGGGCGCTCGAGCACGCCTCCGGCCTTTGCTCGAAGCGGGATAACGTGTCCTGGACGGATCAGCGACTCGGGAACGGAGTTTGGATCCGCGAGCACCCTGCCAGTCAGCGCACGCTCTTCGGCGCTGATGCCGGTTGACGTTCTGCTAGCAGCGTCCACGCTCACCGTGTATGCGGTGCGGTGCGGGTCTTGAGACCTTACCCACATCAGCGGCAGGTCAAGGTGGTTGGCGCGCTCCTCAGACATCGGTGCGCAGATGTAGCCGGAGGTGTAGCGAATCATCCAGGCTAGCCACTCTTTGGTGGCGAACTGGGCTGCGATGATGGCATCACCCTCATTTTCGCGATCTTCATCGTCGGTGACAAGCACGGGCTTGCCCTGACGAAGGGCCTCAAGGACCTCTTCGATCTCGCTATAGATAATCTCTGTCAACTACTTGTGCTCCATCAGTCTTTCGATGTGCTTGGCCAGAACATCGGCCTCGACATTCACCTTGTCGCCCGGCTGCTTGTAGCCAAGGGTTGTCACGGTTAGGGTTTCTGGAATAAGCGAGAGTCCGACAACGTCCCCGTCAATTTCATTGACGGTCAGCGAGATGCCGTCAAAAGTGATCGAACCCTTCATGACGACATACTTCATAAGATCGTGCGGCACTTTGATGCGAACCCAGTCCCAGTTGTCACTCTTCTCGCGAGACACAAACTCACCAACGCCATCAACATGGCCCTGAACCACGTGACCGCCAAAGCGGGTGGTGGCGCTCATGGCGCGCTCCAGGTTGATTGGGTCTCCGACCTTCACTTCACTCAGGCTAGATCGCTTTAAGGTCTCGAGCATGACATCGGCGGTGAAGCCCTTGTCGTCGATCTCGATTGCGGTCAGGCAGGTGCCGCTGCAAGAGATGGAGTCTCCGCGACCTAGGTCGCTAAGAACTTTCTTGGCTCCGATTGTCAGTCGTATTGCATCCTGCTGCTCTTCGATGGTTAGGACCTCGCCCAACTCTTCAATGATTCCGGTGAACATTAGGCTCTCCTCATTCTTAGGTAGATGTCTCTACCCAACATCTTGTTTTCCACGATCTCGAGACCAATGGCTCCTGCCATCGATTCCACACCCACGTCTTGGAGGCTGACGTTGTTGCCTCCAAGCAACATGGGTGCGAGGTAGACGATGATCTCGTCCACCAAACCTGCCTTTATGAACTCACTAGCAACCCTTGGGCCACCCTCAACCCAGACGCTCTTTACGCCAATGGACCAAAGCTCGGCTAGCGCCTTGGCGGGATTGTGACGCTCAATCTGAATCGTCTTCGCCTTGTCGTTGAAGATCTTGAGGTGATTGGGGAGCTCGCGCTTGCCCATTACAACCCTCAGCGGCTGGTGGTCGTAGTAGCTTCCATCCGGCTTCCTGGCTGTTAGCTCCGGATCATCGGCAATGGCAGTGCCGGTGCCAACCAAAATCGCCTCTACCCCCGAGCGCTTCAGGTGTGAATCTGCTCGGGACTCAGGACCTGAAATCCACTGGCTGGTTCCATCCTGCGCGGCAGTTCTGCCATCCAGGCTCGAAGCCCACTTCAAGATCACGTAGGGACGCTGATTTCGCTTGGCCGTGAGCCAAACCCGACCCTGATCCTCAGCCTGGGATAGCAGGACACCCGAGATGACATCAACCCCTGCCTCACGCAGGCG